>NZ_JAGRQY010000013.1:0-47902 GCF_018223905.1 Klebsiella sp. 28 | reverse complement strand
GCCGGCAAAGCAATCGAGGCAGTGCGCGTCAACAATGGACGGCGCCAGCCAGTTAAAAAGGGTTTCGCGAACCCGGTCGGTGGTCGGCCGCAGGCCCGGGCTCTCCGGCACCGGTAATTTACGGCCGCGCCATTGCCCGCCGATGATGCGGATCTGGCCGCTGCCCGCGTGGTTTGGTTTTTTCATCTCTCTGCTCAAGTCTCAACTTCCAGCCTGCTATTCTAGCGATCGACGGCGGTTGACGAAACCTTAATCCGGGGGCGGTGCTGCGAGTTAAGTTAAGTGATAGACTATCCAACTAATTTCATCATTTTTTCAGCTTCTGATGAAGCTGCGCCATGAATAAACAGCGAGGAGTGTGGTCGCAAATGGCAAAAGAGAAAAAACGTGGCTTCTTTTCCTGGCTGGGCTTTGGACAGAAAGAACAGGCACAGGAAACCGAGACTGAGCAAAAAGTAGAAGAACAGCAAGCGGTTGCCGAAGAGATACCGGCGGTTGAAACCCCTGCTGAGCCGAGCGCGCCGAAAGCAGACCCGGAGGCGTTTGCCGAAGACGTCGTCGAAGTGACCGAGACGGTGGTCGAAAGCGAAAAAGCGCACCTCGCGGAGCCTGCCAGCGCGCAGGAAGAAGAGTGGGTGGAAACGCCTGCTCTGACCGAAGAAACGCCTGTTGTTGAACCGGAGCCCGCGGTCAGCGAACCGCCTGAACAGCCTGCGGTGGTTGAGCCGCTGGCGGAAGAGGTTATCGCCGAACCGGTGGTGGCGGAAGCCGTAGCAGAGCAGCCTGTGGAAGGCATCGTTGTCCAGCCGCAGGAGACAGAAGCGCCCGAAGAGGACGCGCCGTTAAGCGATGAAGAGCTGGAAGCGCAGGCGCTGGCGGCCGAAGCGGCAGAAGAGGCGGCGGTAGTGGTGCCGGCGCCCGAGGACGAGGCGCCGCTTGAAGCGCTGGCTCAGGAGCAGGAAAAACCGACAAAAGAAGGTTTCTTCGCCCGCCTCAAACGTAGCCTGCTGAAAACGAAGCAAAATCTCGGTTCCGGATTTATCAGCCTGTTCCGCGGTAAGAAGATCGACGATGATCTGTTTGAAGAGCTGGAAGAACAGCTGCTGATCGCCGACGTCGGGGTGGAAACCACCCGCAAGATCATTACCAACCTGACGGAAGGCGCCAGCCGTAAGCAGCTGCGCGATGCGGAAGCGCTGTACGGCCTGCTGAAAGAAGAGATGGGCGAGATTCTCGCCAAAGTAGACGAGCCGCTGAACGTTGAAGGCAAAACGCCATTTGTTATTCTGATGGTCGGCGTGAACGGTGTGGGGAAAACCACTACCATCGGCAAGCTGGCGCGTCAGTTTGAACAGCAGGGTAAGTCGGTGATGCTGGCGGCGGGGGATACCTTCCGTGCGGCGGCGGTGGAACAGCTGCAGGTCTGGGGCCAGCGTAATAATATCCCGGTGATCGCCCAGCACACCGGCGCCGACTCCGCCTCGGTGATTTTCGACGCCATTCAGGCGGCGAAGGCGCGCCATGTTGACGTACTGATTGCCGATACCGCCGGGCGTTTGCAGAATAAATCGCACCTGATGGAAGAGCTGAAGAAGATTGTCCGGGTAATGAAAAAGCTGGACGTCGACGCGCCGCACGAGGTGATGTTAACCATTGACGCCAGCACCGGGCAGAATGCTATTAGCCAGGCCAAACTGTTCCATGAAGCGGTAGGATTGACCGGGATCACCCTGACCAAGCTGGACGGCACCGCCAAAGGCGGCGTGATCTTCTCGGTGGCCGATCAGTTCGGCATTCCGATTCGCTATATTGGCGTCGGCGAGCGTATTGAGGATCTGCGTCCGTTTAATGCGGGCGACTTTATTGAGGCACTTTTTGCCCGAGAGGATTAAGAATGATTCGCTTTGAACAAGTCAGCAAAGCCTATCTCGGTGGGAGACAAGCGCTGCAGGGGGTGACCTTCCACCTGCAGCCGGGCGAGATGGCGTTTCTGACCGGCCATTCCGGCGCAGGGAAGAGTACCCTGCTGAAGCTTATCTGTGGTATCGAACGGCCCAGCGCCGGGAAAATCTTCTTCAGCGGTCATGAAATCAGCCGTCTGAAGAGCCGTGAGGTGCCGTTCCTGCGCCGCCAGATCGGTATGATTTTCCAGGACCACCATTTGCTGATGGATCGTACCGTGTATGACAACGTGGCGATCCCGCTGATTATCGCCGGCGCCAGCGGCGATGATATTCGTCGTCGCGTCTCGGCGGCGCTGGACAAGGTTGGCCTACTGGACAAAGCGAATAATTTTCCCATTCAGCTCTCCGGCGGTGAACAGCAGCGCGTGGGAATCGCTCGCGCGGTGGTCAACAAGCCGGCGGTGCTGCTGGCGGATGAACCGACCGGCAACCTCGACGAGGCGCTCTCGGAGGGGATTTTACGTCTGTTTGAAGAGTTTAACCGCGTCGGGGTGACGGTACTGATGGCCACGCACGATCTGGGGCTTATCTCCAGTCGTCCGTACCGCGTGCTGACGCTTAGCGACGGCCATCTGCATGGAGGCATTCGGGGTGAATAAGCGCGACGCAATGAACCAGATTCGCCAGTTCGGCAGCAAGTTCGATCGCCTGCGCAACGCCGCGGGCGGCGGCGGTGGCGGGCGCAATGCGCCAAAACGGCCGAAAGCGGCGCCTAACCCGGCCTCGCGTAAGAGCAACGTATTCAACGAGCAGGTGCGCTATGCCTGGCACGGCGCGCTGCAGGATCTAAAAAGCACGCCGCTGGCGACCTTCCTGACGGTCATGGTCATCGCCATTTCGTTGACCCTGCCAAGCGTCTGCTACATGGTCTACAAAAACGTCAGCAGCGCGGCGTCCCAGTATTATCCCTCGCCGCAGATCACCGTTTATCTGGAAAAAACGCTGGATGACGATGCCGCGGCGCGGGTGGTGGGCCAGCTGCAGGCGGAGCAGGGCGTCGACAAGGTGAATTATTTATCCCGCGATGAGGCGCTGGGGGAATTCCGTAACTGGTCTGGCTTTGGCGGCGCCCTGGATATGCTGGAGGAGAACCCGCTGCCGGCGGTCGCCATCGTGGTGCCGAAGCTGGATTTCCAGAGCACCGAGGCGCTGAATACCCTGCGCGATCGGGTAACGCGGATCCAGGGCGTCGATGAAGTGCGGATGGACGACAGCTGGTTTGCCCGTCTCTCCTCGCTCACCGGGCTGGTAGGACGCGTGTCGGCGATGATCGGCGTGCTGATGGTGGCGGCGGTGTTCCTGGTGATCGGCAACAGCGTGCGCCTGAGCATCTTCGCCCGCCGCGATACCATTAACGTTCAGAAGCTTATCGGCGCCACCGACGGCTTTATCCTGCGTCCGTTCCTCTACGGCGGAGCGATGCTGGGCTTTTCCGGCGCGTTTTTATCGCTGATCCTGTCGGAGATTCTGGTAATGCGCCTCTCGTCGGCGGTGACCGAAGTGGCGAAAGTCTTCGGCACCCAGTTTGAGCTGAGCGGCTTAGGCTTCGACGAGTGTCTGTTGATGTTGATCGTCTGCTCGATGATCGGGTGGGTAGCCGCCTGGCTGGCGACAGTGCAACATTTACGTCACTTTACTCCCGATTAATAAAAGCGTGATATAATCTTTCCCTGCTGCAATGAGTTCCTGTTCGCAGGGAAAGATACCGCAAGCTTGTTCCCCTTTTCCTGCCCTCACTTTTTCATCGTGGTGTCACATTTTGTGCGTAATTTATTCACACCGTTGCATGGAACTTGTGGATAAAATCACTGTCTGATACTAATGTGAGTGATATTCTCGTTGCTCATGAATGCTGGCATGCTTGTTGCCTGATGGGGACAAGAACGCGTCAGAAGATATCAATTGAGAGGATTTGAATGACCAAAGAAATGCAAACTTTAGCTTTAGCCCCCGTTGGTAACCTGGAATCGTACATCCGGGCCGCTAACACTTGGCCGATGCTGTCGGCTGATGAAGAGCGGGAGCTTGCTGAAAAGCTGCATTACCAGGGCGATCTGGAAGCAGCGAAAAAGCTGATTCTGTCTCACCTGCGCTTTGTTGTTCACATTGCTCGTAACTACTCGGGCTATGGCCTGCCGCAGGCGGATCTGATCCAGGAAGGCAATATCGGCCTGATGAAAGCCGTGCGTCGCTTCAACCCGGAAGTGGGTGTGCGCCTGGTCTCCTTCGCCGTGCACTGGATTAAAGCCGAAATTCACGAATACGTGCTGCGCAACTGGCGTATTGTGAAGGTCGCTACCACCAAAGCACAGCGTAAGCTGTTCTTTAACCTGCGTAAAACCAAACAGCGTTTGGGTTGGTTCAACCAGGATGAAGTGGAAATGGTGGCCCGTGAGCTGGGCGTGTCGAGCAAAGACGTCCGCGAGATGGAATCCCGTATGGCGGCCCAGGACATGACCTTCGACATGTCGTCCGACGATGAGTCCGACAGCCAGCCGATGGCGCCGGTCCTGTATCTGCAGGACAAAACGTCTAACTTTGCCGACGGCATCGAAGACGATAACTGGGAAGAGCAGGCGGCGAATAAGCTGACTGATGCGATGCAGGGCCTGGACGAGCGTAGCCAGGACATCATCCGCGCCCGCTGGCTGGACGAAGATAACAAGTCCACGCTGCAGGAACTGGCCGACCGCTACGGCGTCTCCGCAGAGCGCGTGCGTCAGCTGGAAAAGAACGCCATGAAAAAACTGCGTGCCGCTATCGAAGCCTGATACGCCACGCCTGCCTGATACCTGATATCAGGCTCCCCGATAACGCCCCGCCTCAGGTTGGGGCGTTTTGTTTTTCTGCGTCCTCCCGGAGCAGGAGCATCTGCGGGCAGTGCGTCTGCAGGCAGCCGAGTAAGACGCTGAACGCCGACGCCATCTGCTCTTCGGGCTGGCTGGCGAATCCCATCAGTAATCCTTTCTTGCGCGCCGCCGTCAGGTAGTAGCGCGACAGCGGCCGCACCAGAATGTGCCGCGCATTGGCCTCTCTGGCGATCGCCACATCGTCAGCCTCTGCGGGCAAATTGAGGATCAAATGCAGCCCGGCATTATCGCTGAAGTCAGACAGGGCGTACGGCATACAGTGCCGCTGGATAAGCTCAGTTAAAAAGGCCCGGCGACGGCTGTAGAGCAGCCGCATACGGCGGATATGGGCCGAATAGTGGCCGGCGGTAATAAACTCCGCCAGCGCCATCTGGATCAGCGAATGGCCGCCGCGGTAAAGCTCAGCATGGGCGTGCTTCAGGTCGCTGACCAGCGGCCGCGGGATCACCACGTAGCCCAGGCGCAGGCCGGGATAGAGCGTCTTGCTGAAGGTGCCGATATAGACCACCGGGGCGTCGGCGACCAGACCCTGCAGGGCGGGGATCGGCTGACCGGAAAAGCGAAACTCGCTGTCATAATCATCTTCGACGATCCAGCTCCCCTGCTGACGGGCGAGTGCCAGCAGGCGCTGGCGGCGCTCAAGGCTCATCACCGCGCCCAGCGGATACTGGTGGGAAGGCGTAACGAAGATCAGCCTCGGCGCATCGTCAACCGTCTCCGGCGGGCACAGGCCGTTGGCATCGACGGTCAGGGGCTCTGCCCGAACGTCGTTCATCGCCAGCACGTGGCGGATCCCCCAGTAGGAAGGCTCCTCCACCCACGCCAGATCGCCGTTATCACACAGCATGCGGGTGACCAGATCGATCGCCTGGTGGATCCCCTCGGTGATAAGAATTTGATCTGACTGACAGTGGACGCCGCGCGACACGCGCAGATAATCCACCAGCGCCTGCTGCAGTTCCGGGGTGCCGCCGTTGCAGCTATAGCTGAGCCGCTCCGGTTTGGGCCGACGGCTGATGCGGGCCTGGATCTTACTGAACAGCGGGTGGGGAAAGGCGTTAACGTCCGGCACGCCGGGTATAAACGCTCCCCACTGGCGCGGGCTGGCGCTGACCTGGCCGAGCAGATGCTGGCCTCGGCGTGAAAGATGCGCCGTCGGTGCTGCGATACTGCTGTTTTCTTGCTGACCTTTAGCCGTCAATGAGCTCTCAGGGGCGGTTTGGGCAACGAATGTTCCGCTTCCCCGACGGGAAACCACATATCCTTCCGCCAGCAATTGTTCATAAGTTGTTAATATGGTGTTTCTTGATACGCCAAGTTCGCCCGCCAGGTCCCGCGACGGCGGCAGACGGCTTTGCGGCGCCAGCGAACCGTCGAGGATCGCGCGGCGCAGCGCGTTATATAAGCGTTTGTGCAGAAGAGGATCCCGCTCTTCCTGCAGACGGACCAGCACCAGGTCACCCACCAGCGAACGCAATTGGATCCCTCAGATATTCAAAATTGGTACTCGATTATAGGGCCAACTCCTGTGTAAATAAACGACATCGTTTCTAATTTGTTGCGATAACGTGACATACACGACAGGAGATTCGCAGGTGAAAAGCTCAGAACTGAATCAACGTCGCCAGCAGGCGACGCCGCGCGGCGTAGGCGTAATGTGTAACTACTTTGTCGAGAAGGCGGAAAACGCCACGCTGTGGGATATCGAAGGCAATGAGGTGATCGATTTCGCCGCCGGGATCGCCGTGTTAAATACCGGTCACCGCCATCCGAAAGTGGTCGCCGCGGTAGCCGAGCAGCTGCAGGCGTTCACCCACACCGCCTATCAGATTGTGCCGTACGAAAGCTATGTTTCGCTGGCGGAGCGTATCAACGATCTGGCGCCAATTGACGGGCCGGCAAAAACGGCTTTCTTCACCACCGGCGCGGAAGCGGTCGAGAACGCGGTGAAAATCGCCCGCGCTTACACCGGTCGTCCGGGGCTGATTACCTTCGGCGGCGGTTTCCACGGCCGTACCTTTATGACCATGGCCCTCACCGGTAAGGTCGCGCCCTACAAAATCGGCTTCGGGCCGTTCCCGGGCTCGGTGTATCACGGCGTTTACCCCAATGCGGCGCATGGCGTGACCACCGCGGATGCGCTGAAAAGCCTGGAGCGCATTTTCAAAGCGGATATTGCGCCGGATCAGGTCGCGGCCATCATCCTCGAGCCGATCCAGGGGGAAGGCGGCTTTAACGTCGCGCCGGCCGATTTTATGCAGGCGCTGCGCGACCTGTGCGATACCCACGGCATTCTGCTGATCGCCGATGAAGTGCAAACCGGTTTCGCCCGTACCGGCAAGCTGTTCGCCATGCAGCACTATGAGGTGAAACCGGATCTGATGACGATGGCGAAAAGCCTCGCCGGCGGTTTCCCGCTGTCGGGCGTCGTTGGTCGCGCCGAAGTGATGGATGCGCCAGCGCCTGGCGGGCTGGGCGGAACCTATGCCGGTAACCCGCTGGCGGTGGCCGCGGCGCACGCGGTGCTGGATGTCATTGCCGAAGAGCAGCTGTGTCAGCGCGCTGAGCAGCTGGGTAGCCATCTGCAGGAAGTGCTCAACCAGGCGCGCGCTACCTGCCCGGCGATCGTTGATGTCCGCGGCCGGGGGTCGATGGTGGCAGTGGAGTTTAACGATCCGCAAACTGGCGAGCCGTCGCCGGAATTCACCCGCCAGGTGCAACAGAAAGCGCAGGAGAACGGCCTGCTGCTGCTGAGCTGTGGCGTCTACGGCAACGTGATCCGCTTCCTGTATCCGCTGACGATTCCGGATGCCCAGTTCTCGAAAGCGCTGGATATTCTGGCGCGCGTACTGAAGAGCTAACGTCTCCCCGGCGGGCTGCGGCGGCAGGGAAGCCGAACAGAAACAGGATGCCGCAGCCGGCTGTTTATGCTCAGCGTGAGTGGTTTATCACCCTGATATCACCTTTTTTCCGGCGGTGAAAACCGCCGGAGTAAAACGGAAAGTATTATGTCTGAAAACTCCACCTTTTCTCCCGTCCTCACCGGCCGGGAACGTACGGCTGTCCCTGCAAAATCTCTGAGCTTCATCGAAGGGGTATCGATGATTGTCGGTACCAATATCGGTGCGGGTGTCCTCTCTATCGCCTATGCGTCGAGCAAAGCGGGCTTCTTACCGCTGCTGTTCTGGCTGGTGCTGGTGGGCAGCCTGACCACGGTGACCATGCTCTATGTCGCGGAATCCACGCTGCGCACCCGTAAACATCTGCAGCTCAGTGGATTATCGAAGCGCTACGTCGGCGGCTTTGGCGCGCTGATGATGTTTCTCTCCGTCTGCGTCAATAGCGTCGGGGCATTGACGGCGTATATGACCGGCAGCGGTAAGCTGCTGCACTCCCTGTTTGGCATCTCGCCGGCGCTGGGCAGCGTGCTGTTTTTCGTTCCGGCGGCAGGGGTACTCTACCTGGGGCTGAAGGCGATCGGCCGCGGTGAGAAATTTATCAGCATCGGCATGGTGGTGATGATCTCGGTGCTGGTGATTGCCACGCTGTTGAAAGAGACCACCCGCGTCGGCTATCTGCTCGACGGCAACTGGCTGTATATGGTTCCGGTCTTCAACGTCGTGGCATTCTGCTTCTCGGCACAGTATATCGTGCCGGAGATGGCGCGGGGCTTCGCCGACAAACCGGAAAAACTGCCTAAAGCCATCATGGTCGGCATGGCGCTGACCTTTACCCTGCTGGCGCTGGTGCCGTTGTCGGTGATCTCGCTTAACGGTCTGGACAATATCTCGGATGTGGCCACCATCTCCTGGGGCCGGGCGCTTGGCGAATGGGCCTTCTTCTCAGCCAACCTGTTTGCGCTGTGCGCGATGCTGACCTCCTACTGGGGACTGGGCGGCAGCTTCCTGACCAATATCTTCGATCAGTTCCGCCTGGGGAATGACGAACAGCCCGCCCGGCGCCTGATGGTCCTGCTGGTGGTGGCGATCCCGCCGTTCGTACTGGCCTATAGCGGCATGGTCTCCTTCGTCAACGCGCTCTATTTTGCCGGGGTGTTCAGCGGCGTCATTTTATCGATTATGCCGATCCTGATGCTCAAGGGCGCCCGCCAGCGTGGCGATCTGACCCCGGGCTGGACTTGTCCGGCCTGGATGACCCATCCGCTTATCCAATGCTTCATTGTGTTGTTGTATCTTTGCAGCGCCGCCTACGCGATAGCATCCGCGGTGGGCTACCTACCCGCAGGCTGGTAATCAGGCTCTGTTTTGCACCGCGTCCGGTTCATGCTGGCGCGGTTTTTTTATTTGTCACTTATCTGTTACATAGCCCGCAATTTAGTCGTTTCAAATTCCTCAGAATGACGGTATGTTTAGCATAGTGTGCTGCAAAAGCGCGGGCAGTCCCCGGTTGATTAGCTATCATATGCTTTTCCTATCGGTATAAACAAAATAATGCGCTAATAAACAACATCACAACAAATGCAAAAACCATAATAATGGGGAGCCTCAGGATGAATATGAAGGGTAAAGCGTTACTGGCAGGATGTATTGCCTTAGTTATGAGCAGCGCGGCGCTGGCGGAAGATATCAAAATCGCGGTAGTCGGGGCGATGTCCGGCCCGGTGGCCCAGTACGGCGACCAGGAGTTTACCGGCGCAGAGCAGGCGGTAGCGGATATCAACGCTAAGGGCGGCATCAAGGGCAATAAGCTGCAGATCGTCAAATATGATGACGCTTGCGACCCGAAACAGGCGGTAGCGGTAGCCAACAAAGTGGTCAACGACGGCATCAAATACGTTATTGGTCACCTGTGTTCCTCTTCCACTCAGCCGGCGTCTGATATCTATGAAGACGAAGGCATTCTGATGATTACCCCGGCAGCGACTGCTCCGGAACTGACGGCGCGCGGCTATAAGCTGATCCTGCGCACCACCGGTCTGGACTCCGATCAGGGGCCAACCGCGGCGAAATACATTCTCGACAAAGTGAAGCCGCAGCGTATCGCAGTGGTACATGACAAACAGCAGTACGGCGAAGGTTTGGCCCGTGCGGTGCAGGATGGCCTGAAAAAAGGCGGGGCAAACGTGGTCTTCTTCGACGGGATCACCGCCGGTGAGAAAGATTTCTCCACCCTGGTGGCGCGCCTGAAGAAAGAGAATATCGATTTCGTCTACTACGGCGGCTATCACCCGGAAATGGGCCAGATCCTGCGTCAGGCGCGCGCCGCCGGTCTGAAAACCCAGTTTATGGGCCCGGAAGGCGTAGCGAACGTCTCCCTGTCTAACATCGCCGGCGAGTCGGCGGAAGGCCTGCTGGTAACCAAGCCGAAGAACTACGACCAGGTGCCGGCGAACAAACCGATCGTGGATGCGATCAAGGCGAAGAAACAGGATCCGAGCGGCGCTTTCGTGTGGACCACCTACGCGGCGCTGCAGTCGCTGCAGGCAGGTCTGAATCAGTCTGACGATCCGGCGGAAATCGCTAAATACCTGAAAGGCGCGACAGTAGACACCGTGATGGGCCCGCTGTCGTGGGATCAGAAAGGCGACCTGAAAGGCTTTGAGTTCGGGGTCTTTACCTGGCATGCGAACGGTACGGCGACCGACGCCAAATAATTTAACCGGCGCCTTTCACGCTGCAAATGCGTTGTCTGCGACCCTCAACCCCGGTAACTTACTAATGTAAGCTCCCGGGGATTTCGGGTCTTGACGCCTTTTTGCAACGCGAAATGCTGGGTTAAATGGGGGGCGCCTTTCCCACTGCAAATGCGTTGTCTGACCCCGGTCGCGCTGCGCTTACCGGGGCTACAGTCGCCAGGTAGCCCGGCTAAGCGAAGCGCCGCCGGGCTCTTCCTTGGTCATGCTCCGCTTATTGGGGCTACGGCTTAATGCTTTTCCCAACCATTCTGCTGGGCGCTAAAGCCGAGCGCCTGCATAAAGGCCGCCATCACGCCGCGGTCCTCCACCCCATGGTCGGCGACGCGCCAGCTATTGATCGCCGGGTTATCACGCAACGTCTCTTCCACTAAGTATTGCCCGACGCCGCGGCGGCGGGTCACTTCACGCACGCACAGATCGCTGAGCTCACCTTCGACGCCGCGCAGGGTAACGCGCACGGCGCCCAGCAGGCGCTCGTTAAAGCGGGCGGCGTAGAGACGATGGTTTTCATCAAGGGTCAGCGTCGACAGATCCTGCGACGGCCAGATTTTCCCCAGATCAATGCGATCCTGATCGCTGAAGTGCTGTAAACGGATAATGGTCAGTTTCATGGGCGGCAAATCCAGTGCAAAACAGAGGCGCCAGTGTACCCAAAATTGCTGTCTGGCGGAGCGCTGTTTTTTGCGCGTACATCAGGGGATTCGTTTTCCTGGCGTTGTCAGGGTAGCGCAATCCGTCATGGATCGAAAAATAAGCAGAATTTTAACCTAATGTGCAGCGTTTTATTCCGCCTTATGTATCGTTATTTTATGCTGCAGGATGGACTTTTTTTTGTTTATCTTCACCAAAATACAGAATATTATCTTTGCTTAATCGACTGAAAAATAGAGGTTTTAATCTGTTTTTTAGTGAAAAACTGCGCTAAACCATTAAACTCAATGGTAAAAATGGCGTTGTTTAATAAAAGCACAGAATGCTTTTTAACCATAAAAATACAAAACATTTACACCACATCACGAACGGGGTTCTGCAGCATGAAAAGGAACGCGAAAACCATCGTCGCGGGCATTGTCGCATTAGCGATGTCGCACGCGGCGATGGCCAAGGATATTAAGGTCGCCGTGGTCGGCGCGATGTCGGGTCCGGTGGCCCAGTGGGGCGACATGGAGTTCAATGGCGCGCGTCAGGCGATTAAAGACATCAACGCCAGCGGCGGCATTAAGGGCGACAAGCTGGTGGCCGTCGAATATGACGACGCCTGCGATCCGAAGCAAGCGGTCGCGGTGGCCAACAAAATCGTCAACGACGGCATTCAGTACGTTATCGGCCACCTGTGCTCCTCTTCCACCCAGCCGGCTTCCGATATCTATGAGGATGAAGGCATCCTGATGATCTCCCCGGGAGCGACCAACCCGGAGCTGACCCAGCGCGGCTATCAGTACATCATGCGTACCGCCGGCCTCGACTCCTCGCAGGGGCCGACCGCGGCGAAATATATCGTCGAGAAAGTGAAACCGCAGCGTATCGCCATCATTCATGACAAGCAGCAGTACGGCGAAGGGCTGGCGCGTTCGGTGCAGGACAACCTGAAGAAAGCCGGGGCCAACATCGTCTTCTTCGATGGCATCACCGCGGGGGAAAAAGATTTCTCCGCCCTGCTGGCGCGCCTGAAGAAAGAGAACATCGACTTCGTCTACTACGGCGGCTACTACCCGGAAATGGGCCAGATGCTGCGCCAGGCGCGCTCCGTCGGGTTGAAAACCGTGTTTATGGGGCCGGAAGGGGTCGGCAACGCCTCGCTGTCCAATATCGCGGGCGCCGCGGCGGAAGGCATGCTGGTGACAATGCCAAAACGCTACGATCAGGACCCTGCCAACAGCGCCATCGTCAACGCGCTGAAAGCGGAGAAGAAAGATCCGAGCGGACCGTACGTCTGGATCACCTATGCCGCCGTTCAGTCGCTGGCGCAGGCGATGGACAGAACCGGCAGCCAGCAGCCGCTGGATTTAATCAACGATTTGAAAGCGCACGGGGCGAAAACCGTGATTGGGCCGCTGACCTGGGATGAAAAAGGCGATCTGAAGGGATTTGAGTTTGGTGTCTTCCAGTGGCACGCCGACGGCTCTTCGAGCGCGGCGAAATAAGCGCTGAAGACGAGTTATCCCTCCGCCCGCGAACCGCGGGCGGTTTGAAAAAGGTTACCTTATGTCCGAGCAGTTTCTCTATTTTCTGCAGCAGATGTTTAACGGCGTCACGCTGGGCAGTACCTATGCGCTGATCGCCATCGGCTATACGATGGTGTACGGCATTATCGGCATGATCAACTTCGCCCACGGCGAGGTCTATATGATTGGCAGCTATGTCTCCTTCATGATCATCGCCGCGCTGATGATGATGGGCATTGACACTAGCTGGCTGCTGGTCGCCGCCGGATTCGTGGGCGCCATTGTGATTGCCAGCGCCTACGGCTGGAGCATTGAGCGCGTGGCCTATCGGCCGGTGCGTAACTCCAAGCGCCTGATTGCGCTGATCTCCGCCATCGGGATGTCTATCTTCCTGCAGAACTACGTCAGCCTGACCCAGGGCTCCCGCGACGTGGCGCTGCCGAGCTTGTTTAACGGCCAGTGGGTCGTCGGCCACAGCGACAGCTTCTCCGCGACGATCACCACCATGCAACTGGTGATCTGGGTGGTGACCTTTATCGCCATGCTGGCCCTGACGCTGTTTATTCGCTACTCGCGGATGGGGCGCGCCTGCCGCGCCTGCGCGGAAGATCTGAAAATGGCCAGCCTGCTCGGGATTAACACCGACCGCGTCATTGCCCTGACCTTTGTCATCGGCGCAGCGATGGCGGCGGTGGCCGGCGTGCTGCTGGGGCAGTTCTACGGCGTGATTAACCCCTACATCGGCTTTATGGCCGGGATGAAGGCGTTCACCGCCGCCGTGCTCGGCGGGATCGGCAGCATCCCTGGCGCGATGATCGGCGGCCTGATCCTGGGTATTGCCGAGGCGCTCTCTTCCGCCTATCTCAGCACCGAATATAAGGACGTCGTTTCCTTCGCGCTGCTGATTCTGGTGCTGTTAGTGATGCCGACCGGCATTCTGGGCCGCCCGGAGGTGGAAAAAGTATGAAACCGATGCAAATTGCAATGGCGCTGCTCTCTGCCGTGATGTTCTTCATTCTGGCGGGCGTCTTTATGGGCGTGCAGCTGGAGCTGAACGGCACCAAACTGGTGGTCGATACCGCCGCCGATATTCGCTGGCAGTGGATCTTCATCGGTACCGCGGTGGTCTTTTTCTTCCAGCTGCTGCGGCCGCTGTTCCAGAAAGCGGTTAAGAACGTCTCCGGGCCGAAATTTATTATGCCGGCGATTGACGGGTCGACGGTGAAGCAGAAGCTGTTCCTGATAGCCCTGCTGGTGATTGCCGTGGCCTGGCCGTTTATGGTGTCGCGCGGCACGGTGGATATCGCCACCCTGACGATGATCTATATCATCCTCGGCCTCGGGTTGAACGTGGTGGTCGGCCTTTCCGGCCTGCTGGTGCTGGGCTACGGCGGGTTCTATGCCATCGGCGCGTATACCTTTGCGCTGCTGAACCACTATTACGGTCTCGGCTTCTGGACCTGTCTCCCGCTGGCCGGCCTGGTCTCCGCGGCGGCCGGTTTCCTGCTGGGCTTCCCGGTATTGCGTTTGCGCGGAGACTACCTGGCGATTGTGACCTTAGGCTTCGGCGAGATCGTGCGCATTCTGCTGCTCAACAATACCGAGATCACCGGCGGGCCGAACGGCATCAGCCAGATCCCGAAACCGACCTTCTTTGGCCTCGAATTTAGCCGCAGCGCCCGCGAAGGCGGCTGGGATACCTTCAGCAACTTCTTCGGCGTCAAATACGATCCCTCCGACCGGGTGATTTTCCTCTACCTGGTGGCGTTGCTGCTGGTAGTGCTCAGCCTGTTCGTCATCAACCGCCTGCTGCGAATGCCGCTGGGCCGGGCGTGGGAAGCGCTGCGTGAAGATGAGATCGCCTGTCGTTCGCTGGGCCTGAGCCCGACGCGCATCAAGCTGACCGCCTTTACCATCAGCGCCGCGTTTGCTGGCTTCGCCGGCACGCTGTTCGCCGCGCGCCAGGGCTTCGTCAGCCCGGAATCCTTTACCTTCGCCGAGTCAGCCTTTGTGCTGGCGATCGTCGTGCTGGGCGGGATGGGCTCGCAGTTCGCGGTGATCCTCGCGGCTATTCTGCTGGTGGTCTCGCGCGAGTTGATGCGTGACTTCAACGAATACAGCATGTTAATGCTCGGCGGCCTGATGGTGCTGATGATGATCTGGCGTCCGCAGGGGCTTCTGCCAATGACGCGCGTGCAGTTGAAGCTGAAAAACGGTCAGGCGAAAGGAGAGCAGGCATGAGTCAGCCATTATTATCCGTTAGCGGCCTGATGATGCGTTTCGGCGGTCTGCTGGCCGTCAACAATGTGTCGCTGGAGCTCAGAGAGCGCGAGATCGTCTCGCTGATCGGCCCCAACGGCGCCGGGAAGACCACCGTCTTTAACTGCCTGACCGGTTTTTACAAGCCCACCGGCGGCACTATTCTGCTGCGCGACCAGCACCTGGAAGGGCTGCCGGGTCAGCAGATTGCGCGGATGGGCGTGGTGCGGACCTTCCAGCACGTGCGCCTGTTCCGCGAAATGACGGTGATTGAAAACCTGCTGGTGGCGCAGCATCAGCAGCTGAAAACCGGGCTCTTCTCCGGCCTGCTGAAAACGCCGGCCTTCCGTCGGGCGCAGAGCGAAGCGCTGGACAGGGCCGCCACCTGGCTGGAGCGCATCGGCCTGCTGGAGCATGCCAACCGTCAGGCCAGCAACCTGGCCTACGGCGACCAGCGTCGGCTGGAGATTGCCCGCTGCATGGTGACCCAGCCGGAAATTCTGATGCTCGATGAACCGGCGGCGGGGCTAAACCCGAAAGAGACCAAAGAGCTGGACGAGCTTATCGCCGAGCTGCGTAACCATCACAACACCACCATCCTGCTTATCGAACACGATATGAAGCTGGTGATGGGCATTTCCGATCGCATCTACGTCGTGAACCAGGGAACACCGCTGGCCAACGGGACGCCGGAAGAGATTCGTAATAACCCGGACGTGATCCGCGCATACCTTGGTGAGGCATAAGATGGAAAACGCGATGTTAACTTTTGACAACGTCAGCGCCCACTACGGCAAGATTCAGGCGCTGCACAACGTCAGCCTGCATATCAAACAGGGCGAGATCGTCACGCTTATCGGCGCCAACGGCGCGGGGAAAACCACCCTACTTGGTACGCTGTGCGGCGATCCGCGGGCTTCCAGCGGGCGCATTGTCTTTGACGGTAAGGATATTACCGACTGGCAAACCGCGAAGATCATGCGCGAGGCGGTGGCGATCGTTCCGGAAGGGCGGCGCGTCTTTTCGCGTATGACGGTGGAAGAGAACCTGGCGATGGGCGGTTTTTTTGCCGACCGCGATCAGTTCCAGACCCGCATCAAATGGGTGTATGAGCTGTTCCCGCGTCTGCATGAACGCCGTATTCAGCGCGCCGGCACCATGTCCGGCGGCGAGCAGCAGATGCTGGCGATCGGTCGCGCCCTGATGAGCCAACCGCGCCTGCTGCTGCTGGATGAACCGTCGCTGGGGCTGGCGCCGATTATCATTCAGCAGATTTTCGACACCATCGAGCAGCTGCGCGAGCAAGGGATGACGATCTTCCTGGTTGAGCAGAACGCCAACCAGGCGCTGAAGCTGGCCGACCGCGGCTATGTGCTGGAGAACGGCCACGTGGTGCTGGAGGACACCGGCGACGCGCTGTTGGCCAACGAGGCGGTGCGCAGCGCCTATCTCGGCGGTTAATTCATCGCAACCCGGCGTCGTTCACTTCGCCGGTTTGTAGCCCGGGCGAGGCGCTTGCGCCGACCCCGGGAGCCGATCGCACGAATACATTTAAAAGAGCCTGTTGGCTCTTTTTTTGTACATGTATGTTGTACAATAAAAGAGTACAGCTTTGGAGGTTTTTATGAGAACGGTTAACTATAGCGAAGCCCGGCAAAATCTGGCCGATGTGCTGGAAAGCGCAGTGACAGGTGTACCTGTGACCATTACCCGTCGTGGGCATAAATCTGCAGTCATCATTAGTGCAGAAGAGTTTGAACGCTACCAGGCGGCCAGAATGGATGATGAGTTCGCGGCTATCATGGCGGTTCATGGTGATGAGATCAGGGAGCTTGCGGATAAATGACGCTGCAGATTATCTCAGCGGAAGAGATAATACAGTTTCACGACAGGCTGCTCCGCGTCACGCCTGGCGTTGCCGGTATGCCCGATCCGGGGCGTGCCGAAGCGATAATGTATAGGGTGCTAAACAAAATTGAATATGAAGGTGTGACAGACGTGTGGCGACTCGCTGCGATGCATCTGCTGGCGATTTCTCGCGGTCATATATTTAATGATGGTAATAAGCGTACGGCACTGTTTATCACCCTGCTTTTTTTAAAGCGAAATGGAATTATATTGCCAGCGAATCCAGACTTCGTCGGCATGACCGTCGAGGCAGCAGCAGGGCAACTTACCCTGGAACAGATTGTCGCGCGTTTGCGTGGATGACGGTTAACTCGTTGCAACCCGGCGGCTTCGCCGGTTTGTAGCCCGGGCGAGGCGCTTGCGCCGACCCCGGGAGCCGACCGCACGAATATTATCCGTGTCTCAGCTCCCACTTTACTTCCCCCGTCCTTTCATCGGCTTGTCATCTCTCTGACCCGTTACTATCTTTTTTTTGTAATAAAAAAGTTATTTTTCTGTAATTCGAACATGTCATGTTACCCCGCGAGCATAAAACGCGTGAAATCGCGCATCCGGCACAACAAGAGAGATAACCGATGATATCGTTACGACATACAGCTTTAGGACTGGCGCTGAGCCTGGCTTTTGCCGGTCAGGCCCTGGCGGTTACCACCATCCCATTCTGGCACTCAATGGAAGGCGAGCTGGGTAAAGAAGTGGATTCTCTGGCGCAACGCTTTAACGCGGCCAATCCTGATTACAAAATCGTTCCGGTATACAAAGGCAACTACGAGCAGAGCCTGAGCGCCGGTATCGCCGCCTTCCGTACCGGCAACGCGCCGGCTATCCTGCAGGTGTATGAAGTCGGCACCGCCACCATGATGGCGTCAAAAGCCATTAAGCCGGTCTACCAGGTGTTTAGCGAGGCGGGCATCAAGTTTGATGAATCGCAGTTCGTACCGACGGTGGCCGGGTATTACACCGATTCGAAAACCGGCCATCTGCTCTCCCAGCCGTTTAACAGCTCTACCCCGGTGCTCTACTACAACAAAGACGCCTTCAAAAAAGCCGGCTTAGATCCGGAGCAGCCGCCGAAGACCTGGCAGGATCTGGCGGCCTACACCGCGAAGCTGAAAGCCGCCGGGATGAAGTGCGGCTACGCCAGCGGCTGGCAGGGCTGGATCCAGATTGAAAACTTCAGCGCCTGGCACGGTCTGCCGGTGGCCACGAAGAATAACGGCTTCGACGGTACCGACGCGGTTCTTGAGTTCAACAAGCCGGAGCAGGTGAAGCATATCGCGCTGCTCGAAGAGATGAACAAGAAGGGCGATTTCAGCTACTTCGGGCGTAAAGACGAGTCTACCGAAAAGTTCTATAACGGCGACTGCGCCATTACCACTGCCTCGTCCGGCTCGCTGGCCGATATCCGCCAGTACGCCAAATTTAACTACGGCGTCGGCATGATGCCTTACGATGCCGACGTGAAAGGCGCGCCGCAGAACGCCATCATCGGCGGGGCCAGCCTGTGGGTGATGCAGGGCAAAGACAAAGAGACCTACACCGGCGTGGCGAAGTTCCTCGACTTCCTGACCAAACCGGAAAACGCCGCCGAGTGGCACCAGAAAACCGGCTACCTGCCGATCACTACCGCGGCCTACGATCTGACGCGTCAGCAGGGCTTCTATGATAAGAACCCGGGCGCCGATATCGCTACCCGCCAGATGCTGAACAAGCCGCCGTTGCCGTTCACCAAAGGTCTGCGCCTGGGCAACATGCCGCAAATCCGCACCATCGTCGATGAAGAGCTGGAGAGCGTGTGGACCGGCAAGAAAACCCCGCAGCAGGCGCTGGATTCCGCCGTGCAGCGCGGGAACCAGCTGCTGCGTCGCTTCGAGCAAGCGACCAAATCGTAATCTGTAACTTGCCCGGTGGCGCTGCGCTTACCGGGCCTACGATGTGCCCTATGTAGGCCGGGTAAGGCGTAGCCGCCACCCGGCATTGTTCAGGAACCCAATCTCAATGTCATCATCCCGTCCGGTATTCCGCTCGCGCTGGCTGCCCTATGTGCTGGTCGCGCCGCAGCTGATTATCACGTTGATTTTCTTTATCTGGCCCGCAGGCGAAGCGCTGTGGTACTCGCTGCAGAGCGTCGATCCCTTTGGCCTTTCCAGCCAGTTCGTCGGCCTGGATAACTTCGTTGCGCTGTTCCACGATCCGTACTACCTGGACTCGTTCTGGACCACCATAAAATTTAGCGCCCTGGTGACCGTCAGCGGCCTGCTCATTTCGCTGTTTTTCGCCGCGCTGGTCGACTATGTGGTGCGCGGCAGCCGCTTTTATCAAACGCTGATGCTGCTGCCGTACGCCGTGGCCCCCGCCGTCGCGGCGGTGCTGTGGATCTTCCTCTTTAACCCCGGGCGCGGGCTGATCACCCATTTCCTCGGCGAGCTGGGCTATGACTGGAACCATGCGCAGAACAGCGGCCAGGCGATGTTTCTGGTGGTCTTCGCCTCGGTGTGGAAGCAGATAAGCTACAACTTCCTGTTCTTCTTCGCCGCGCTGCAGTCGATTCCGCGTTCGCTGGTTGAGGCCGCCGCCATCGACGGCGCCGGGCCGATTCGTTGCTTCTTTAAGCTGGCGCTGCCGCTGATTGCGCCGGTGAGTTTCTTCCTGCTGGTGGTCAACCTGGTTTATGCCTTCTTCGACACCTTCCCGGTGATCGATGCCGCCACCGCTGGCGGCCCGGTGCAGGCGACCACCACTCTGATCTACAAAATCTATCGCGAAGGTTTCGCCGGGCTCGATCTATCCGCTTCCGCCGCGCAGTCGGTGGTGCTGATGTTCCTCGTCATTATCCTGACGGTGGTGCAGTTCCGTTACGTTGAAAGTAAGGTGCGTTACCAATGATTGAGAACCGTCGCGGGCTGACGATTTTCAGCCACACGATGCTGATCCTGGGTATCGCCGTCATTTTATTCCCGCTGTACGTCGCCTTCGTGGCGGCGACGCTGGATAACAAATCGGTATTTGAAACGCCGATGACGCTGATCCCCGGCGGACATCTGCTGGAGAACATGAAGACCATCTGGGTGAACGGCGTCGGCGTCAACAGCGCGCCGTTCTGGCTGATGATGCTCAACAGTTTCATCATGGCGTTCGCCATTACGGTCGGCAAAATCGTGGTGTCGATGCTTTCGGCGTTCGCTATCGTCTGGTTCCGCTTTCCGCTGCGTAACCTGTTCTTCTGGATGATCTTTATCACCCTGATGCTGCCGGTCGAGGTGCGTATTTTCCCGACGGTGGAGGTGATCGCCAACCTCAACATGCTCGACAGCTATGCCGGGTTAACGCTGCCGTTGATGGCTTCGGCCACCGCTACCTTCCTGTTCCGCCAGTTCTTTATGACCCTGCCGGACGAGCTGATTGAAGCGGCGCGTATCGATGGCGCTTCGCCGATGCGCTTCTTTCGCGACATCGTGCTGCCGCTGTCGAAAACCAACCTCGCCGCGCTGTTCGTCATCACCTTTATCTACGGCTGGAACCAGTATCTGTGGCCGTTGCTGATTATTCAGGATGTGAATCTTGGCACCGCCGTCGCCGGTATTAAAGGCATGAT
This sequence comes from Klebsiella sp. 28, assembly GCF_018223905.1. NCBI lineage: Bacteria > Pseudomonadati > Pseudomonadota > Gammaproteobacteria > Enterobacterales > Enterobacteriaceae > Klebsiella > Klebsiella sp. 28. The sequence goes on along the minus strand of NZ_JAGRQY010000013.1, from coordinate 27,485 downwards.
CGCCACCGGCGAAGGTACTACCCAGTGGAATCAGGTGATGGCGGCGATGCTGCTGACCCTGATCCCGCCGGTCGTCATCGTTTTAGCCATGCAGCGCGCGTTTGTGCGCGGCCTGGTCGATAGTGAGAAATAAAATGGCTGGTTTAAAACTACAGGCAGTAAGCAAAAGCTGGGATGGCAAAACCCAGGTAATTCAACCGCTGACGCTGGACGTGGCGGACGGGGAATTTATCGTCATGGTCGGCCCGTCGGGCTGCGGGAAATCAACGCTGCTGCGGATGGTCGCCGGACTTGAACGGGTGACCAGCGGCGATATCTGGATCGATCGTAAACGGGTGACCGAGATGGAGCCGAAGGATCGCGGCATCGCGATGGTGTTCCAGAACTATGCCCTTTATCCGCATATGAGCGTGGAAGAGAACATGGCGTGGGGGCTGAAGATTCGCGGCATGGGTAAGGGATTGATCGCCGAGCGGGTGCAGGAGGCGGCGCGCATTCTTGAGCTGGATGGTCTGCTCAAGCGCCGCCCGCGGGAACTGTCCGGCGGCCAGCGCCAGCGCGTGGCGATGGGCCGCGCCATCGTGCGTGACCCGGCGGTATTCCTCTTCGACGAACCGTTGTCAAACCTCGACGCCAAGCTGCGCGTGCAGATGCGTCTGGAATTGCAGCAGCTGCATCGCCGCCTGAAAACCACCTCGCTGTACGTCACCCATGACCAGGTGGAGGCGATGACCCTCGCCCAGCGGGTGATGGTGATGAACAAAGGCGTTGCCGAGCAGATCGGCACCCCGGTGGAAGTGTATGAGAAGCCAGCCAGCCGTTTTGTGGCGAGCTTTATCGGCAGCCCGGCCATGAACCTGCTGGAAGGGCGCATCAGCGATGACGGCGGTCGCTTTGAGCTGGCGGGCGGCATGCAGCTGCCGACGAATCATGAGCACCGGCGCCACGCTGGGCGTAAAATGACGCTCGGTATCCGTCCGGAGCATTTTATCTTAAGCTCACAGGCGCAAGGCGGCATTCCGCTGCTGATGGACACCCTGGAAATTTTAGGTGCCGATAACCTCGCTCACGGGCGCTGGGGCGAACAGAAGCTGGTGGTCAGACTGCCGCACCAGCAGCGCCCGGCGGCAGGCAGCACGCTATGGCTGCATCTGCCTTTGGAACATCTGCACCTCTTTGATGGTGAAACAGGACAACGCGCATGAGTAACTGGCCTTATCCCCGCATCGTCGCCCATCGCGGCGGCGGTAAACTGGCGCCGGAGAACACCCTGGCGGCTATCGACGTCGGCGCCCGCTACGGGCACACGATGATTGAATTTGACGCCAAGCTGTCGAAGGACGGGCAGATCTTTCTGCTGCATGACGATAATCTCGAACGCACCAGCAATGGCTGGGGCGTGGCGGGCGAGCTGGCGTGGGACGATCTGCTGAAGGTCGATGCCGGTAGCTGGTTCAGCCGTGAATTTAAGGGCGAGCCGCTGCCGTTGCTCTCCCAGGTGGCGGAGCGCTGCCGTCGTCACGGCATGATGGCGAATATCGAAATTAAGCCGACCACCGGGCTGGGGCCGCAGACCGGCAGAGTGGTGGCGCTGGCCGCGCGCGATCTATGGCAAGGCATGACCGCGCCGCTGCTCTCCTCTTTTGAAATCGACGCCCTGGAGGCGGCGCAGGAAGCCGCGCCCGAGCTGCCGCGCGGGCTGCTGCTGGATGAGTGGCGCGATGACTGGCGCGAATTGACCACCCGGTTGGGCTGCGTGTCGATTCACCTCAATCACAAACTGCTGGATGCGGCGCGGGTGGCGAGCCTGAAACAGGCCGGCCTGCACATTCTGGTGTACACGGTCAATAAACCCCAGCGCGCCGCCGAACTGCTGTGCTGGGGCGTAGACTGCATCTGCACCGATGCCATTGATGTCATCGGGCCGAATTTCCAGCCTTAAGACGGATTTGCGGCGGACGACCTTTACGGATTAGTCTGCCGCAGCATTCCACCGTTGTTATTTGGCCGCACCTGCTGCGGCGCATTCAGATTGCCGCCCTGGGCCGCGCGCTGCTGATTAGTCTGCAGCTGGTTTTGCAAATGCTGCTGCTGCGAGCGGGTCTGATTGTTCAGATCCTGCTTCAGCATGCTCTGCTGCTGCTGTTGCTGGATCTTCATCTCATTTTGCATGCGCTGCTGGCTGGGGACCACGTAACCCGGCTGGTTAGGGTTGTTATTAATATTGATCGGCTGGGCTAATACGCCAAGCGGCATCAGCGCCGCCAGAAACAGAATCGCTTTCATGGTTTTCTCCTCCCGTGCGTGGGATCACTTAAGTGTACCTCGAATCTGCCATAACAATGATTTTTTAGGAGTTATCAACCAGGCTTAAGCGGGGAATGAAACCTACCTTTCAGGAGTAAGACAATGATAAAAACAACAATATGGCGTCAGGTGGTCATCGCTGCGTTGCTGGCGGGGGGCAGCTTTACCGTCGCCGCCAATCCGCCACCGCCGCCGCCGGTCTCTTATGGCGTAGAGGAAGATGTGTTCCACCCGGTACGCGCCCGGCAGGGGATGGTGGCCTCGGTGGACGCGCTGGCGACCCGCGTCGGCGTGGATATCCTGCGCCAGGGCGGTAACGCTGTCGATGCGGCGGTAGCGGTAGGCTACGCGCTGGCGGTCACCCATCCGCAGGCCGGGAATATTGGCGGCGGCGGTTTTATGATGCTGCGGACTAAAGACGGCAAGACCACGGCGATCGATTTCCGCGAAATGGCGCCAGAGCAGGCCACCCGCGACATGTTCCTTGACGACCAGGGCAACCCGGACAGTAAAAAATCACTGACTTCGCATCTGGCCTCCGGCACGCCAGGCAGCGTCGCCGGTTTCTCCCTCGCGCTGGAAAAGTATGGCACCATGCCGTTGAACAAAGTGATCCGTCCGGCGATCAAGCTGGCGGAAGAGGGATTTATCGTTAACGATGCGCTGGCGGACGATCTGAAGACCTACGGCAGCGAAGTGATCCCGCAGCATGAAAATAGTAAAGCGATCTTCTGGAAGAACGGCGAGCCGCTGAAGAAGGGCGATCGGCTGGTGCAGAAGAACCTCGGTAAGAGCCTGGAGCTGATTGCCGAGCACGGCCCGGACGCCTTCTATAAAGGGGCCATCGCCGACCAGATCGCTGACGAGATGAAAAAGCACGGCGGGCTAATCACCAAAGCCGATCTCGCCGGCTATAAGGCTGTGGAGCGTACGCCGGTTAGCGGCGAGTATCGCGGGTATGAGGTTTACTCTATGCCGCCGCCGTCCTCCGGCGGGATCCATATCGTGCAGATCCTCAATATCCTCGAAAACTTCGATATGCAGAAATATGGTTTTGGCAGCGCCGACGCCATGCAGGTGATGGCGGAGGCAGAGAAACACGCCTACGCCGACCGCTCTGAATATCTCGGCGACCCTGACTTCGTCAACGTGCCGTGGCAGGCGCTGACCAGCAAGGCTTACGCCAAAGCGATCGCCGCCGAGATTGATGTCAACAAGGCGAAGCCTTCCAGCCAGATCCGTCCGGGCAAGCTGGCGCCGTATGAAAGCAACCAAACCACCCACTTCTCGGTGGTCGATAAAGACGGCAATGCGGTGGCGGTCACCTATACGTTGAATACCACCTTTGGCACCGGCATCGTGGCCGGCGACTCCGGCATTATACTCAACAACCAGATGGATGATTTCTCGGCGAAACCCGGCGTGCCTAACGTCTATGGGCTGGTGGGCGGCGACGCCAACGCGGTAGGGCCGAAAAAGCGTCCGCTGTCGTCGATGTCGCCAACCATCGTGGTAAAAGACGGGAAGACCTGGCTGGTGACCGGTAGCCCGGGCGGTAGCCGAATTATCACCACCGTGCTGCAAATGGTGGTCAACACCATTGATTTTGGGATGAACGTCGCGGAAGCCACCAACGCGCCGCGCTTCCACCACCAGTGGCTGCCGGATGAACTGCGGGTGGAGAAAGGTTTTAGCCCGGATACCGTGAAATTGCTGGAAGCGAAAGGGCAGAAAGTCGCGCTGAAAGAGGCGATGGGCAGTACCCAGAGCATTATGGTGGGGCCGGACGGCACGCTGTATGGCGCTTCCGATCCGCGTTCGCCCGGTGATTTGACCGCGGGGTATTAAGGTGTTGCCCGGTGGCGCTGCGCTTACCGGGCTTACAATTGCACAAAAGTAGGCCGGGTAAGGCGAAGCCGCCACCCGGCAACACGCTACTTCATTCTCGCCATATAATACGCATCCACATACTCGCCGTTGCGCAATGCGTAACGCCTGGCGGTGCCTTCAATCTCAAAGCCGTACTTCTTATACACCGCGACCGCCGGGGCGTTATCGGCAAAGACGGTGAGCTCGATGCGATCGACGCGCAGCCAGTTATCGCACATATCAATCATGGTGCGCATCAGCGCGCTGGCGATGCCGCGGTTGTGCCAGCGCGAATCCACGCTGATACCAAAATCGGCGACGTGGCTACGGCGGGGACGTTGGACGACGGCAATGCATAAATGCCCCACGACTTGCCCATCGATACAGGCCACCAGTTGCTTCACGCCGGGCGTATCGGTTAGCCGCTCCCGCCACATATGCTCGGATGGATGAGGAACCTGTAGCGTGTTGTGATACACCTCCGGCTGGGCGTGAATATGACGAATCGCGTCAATATCTTTCGGTTCAGCATGGCGTATTACGATGTCACTCATTCCTTGTTCCTCAATCAGGTGAAAAGTCCCTTTAAACATCACTGAGTACGGCGTTCGAGTCAACACGCATTATTTGCAAAAAAAAGTAGACAACTGCGAATGAGAATGATTATTATTGTCCTGCATTCAGGGGGCCCCTTGCGGAAAGCCTGAAAGCACGACATTGCTCACATTGCTTCCAGTATTACTTTAGCCAGCCGGGTGCTGGCTTTTTTTTTGCTGCTATCTCAGGCGCTCTGCGGCCTGACGGGCTCCGCGTCGGTTTTGGAGGGGGCGTCTGCTACCAGACCGAGAATATGACTTTTGTTCTCCGCGGCGGCCAGCATTTCAGCGCGACCGCTAAAAACGCCGCCTTTCTTGATCGCCAGCGCGCGATAGGCGAGGGTACCCTCCAGATGGCCGTGCTCCTCGATGGTGATGCTGTCGCCATGACACTGGCCCTGCACCTTGCCGTCAATTATTAGCTCCCGGCAGCTGACGTTGCCCTCCACCTGGCCTTCACGCATTACCTTAATCAAATGCTCTTTGGCCTCAATGTTGCCGGTGACCTGACCGTGGATATAGACATGGCCGCTGGCGACTATATTGCCGACGAAATGCACCCCACTGGCGATGACCGTAGTCTCGTGTTTTTTGCTGGCGACCGCTTCGGGTTCTGGGTTAATTGCCGGAGGCGTGGCTGCTTCTGATATCTGAGGTTCCGTTTTATTTTTCTTAATAAACATCGCGTTAATCTTGTTCCGTTGGCTATGGAGGAGGAAAGCGATAAGCGCGCAGGCGGCCGCCAGGCGCGCCAGCGCGCTTGCATCGACAGACCAGGCGATCAGCGCGAGAAGCCAGAAAAAAAGGGCGCCGTTTATGGCGAGATACTGTTTGTCCATCAGCAGCGGCTGGCTACTCCGTTAGTCATCAGCAACCTCCTGGTTTGCTCTCCACTTATCCGCAGTTTTGCCATGGCGATCAAGGTTTTTTGCCGAAAACTGTTGATTTAATCACTTATTAATCAATAAGTTATTAATAATTACGTATGAGTGATACTCGAACTATTTTCCTAACGAATCTTCACTGCAAGCGAACAGAGAGGATGAAGTGAGGGACCGGCTTGCGCTATGGTTGAAGGTAGCTCATTAACTAAGGACAGCGTTATGACTCTGCACTGCGCATTTATTGGCTTTGGTAAAAGCACCACCCGCTATCACCTTCCTTACGTTTTGCACCGCAAAGACCGCTGGCAGGTAGCGCACATTTACCGCCGCCGGGCGAAGCCCGAGGAGCAGGCGCCGCAGTATTCCCATATTCATTTCACCAGCGACCTTGATGAAGTATTAAACGATCCACTGGTCAAGCTGGTGGTGGTCTGCACTCACGCCGACAGCCATTTTGAATATGCGAAAAAGGCGCTGGAGGCGGGGAAAAACGTGCTGGTGGAAAAGCCGTTCACCCCGACGCCTGGAGGAAGCAAAAACTCTGTTTGCCCTGGCGAACAGCAAAGGCCTGACGGTGACGCCCTATCAGAACCGCCGTTTCGACTCCTGCTTCCTGACCACCAAAAAGGTGATTGAGAGCGGGAAACTCGGCGAACTGGTGGAGATCGAAAGTCATTTTGATAACTACCGCCCGCTGGCGGAGACCAACCCCGGCGGTCCGCAAAACGGCGAGTTCTATGGCCTTGGCGTGCATACCCTGGATCAGATCATTTCGCTGTTCGGCCGCCCGGACCATGTCTCTTACGATCTGCGCTCGCTGCGCAATAAAGCCAACCCGGATGACACCTTTGAAGCCCAGCTGTTCTACGGCGATATGAAGGCCATCGTTAAGACCAGCCATCTGGTGCAGATCGATTACCCGAAATTTATCGTTCACGGGCACAAAGGTTCGTTTGTGAAGTACGGCATTGACCAGCAGGAGACCAGCCTGAAGGCCAATATCATGCCGGGCGAGCCGGGATTTGGCGCGGACGACAGCGTTGGCGAGCTGGTGTATGTCAACGAGGCAGGGGAGATGGTGCGCGAAGCGGTGCCGCTGGAGAGCGGCGATTATGGCCGGGTGTACGACGCGCTGTACGACACCCTCGTCAACGGCCAGCCGAATTACGTCAAGGAAACTGACGTTCTCACCAATATGGAGATCCTGCAGCGCGGCTTTGAGCAGCCTTCACCGGCCACCATTACCCTTACCCGATAAGTCAAATTGGCTCCTCTGCGCTTGTTCATATTTTTTGAACAGAGGAGTCAATTTTCACCCTCTATGATCGCCGGCGAAATGGGTCCACACTGACTCCATCGACAACATACGGGGGTGCAACATGATCTATTTACGCAAAGCGAACGAACGTGGCCACGCTAACCATGGCTGGCTGGATTCCTGGCATACTTTCTCTTTCGCCAACTATTATGACCCGAACTTTATGGGCTTCTCCGCCCTGCGGGTGATTAACGACGACGTCATCGACGCCGGTCAGGGCTTCGGTACCCACCCGCACAAAGACATGGAGATCCTGACCTATGTGCTGGAAGGGGCGGTGGAGCACCAGGACAGCATGGGCAACAAAGAGCAGGTGCCGGCGGGCGAGTTCCAGATCATGAGCGCGGGTACCGGGGTGCGCCACTCTGAGTACAACCCGAGCAAAACCGATCGTCTGCGTCTGTATCAGATCTGGATTATTCCGGAAGAAACCGGCATTACCCCGCGCTACGAGCAGCGCCGCTTCGACGCCGCCCAGGGCAAACAGCTGGTGCTGTCGCCGGATGCGCGAGATGGCTCGCTGAAGGTGTACCAGGATATGGAACTCTATCGCTGGGCGCTGCTGAAAGATGAGCAGTCGGTTCACCAGATTGCCGCGGAACGCCGCGTGTGGATCCAGGTGGTCAAAGGCGAAGTGACCATCAACGGTACCAAAGCCACCACCAGCGACGGTTTGGCCATCTGGGACGAGCAGGCGATTTCGGTTCATGCCGACAGCGATAGCGAGATCCTGCTGTTCGATCTGCCGCCGGTTTGATAGTTATCTGAGCCAGGTTAAATAAATTGCGCAGCCTTCCCTCATGTTAGGGAAGGTTGCGCTTTGTCCGTGATAAACTGAGAAAATGTTTCCCCGTTGATCACAGTCAGGACGATGAAAAAGAAAAGACCCGTACTTCAGGATGTAGCCGATCTTGTCGGCGTGACCAAAATGACGGTCAGTCGCTATTTACGCAACCCGGAGCAGGTCTCCGAAGCGCTGCGTGGCAAGATTGCCGTTGCCCTCGATGAACTGGGTTATATTCCCAATCGCGCCCCTGACATTCTTTCCAACGCCACCAGCCGCGCCATCGGCGTGCTGCTGCCGTCGTTAACCAATCAGGTCTTTTCGGAAGTACTGCGCGGTATCGAAAGCGTCACCGACGCCTTCGGCTATCAAACCATGCTGGCGCACTACGGCTATAAGCCGGAAATGGAAGAGAAACGCCTCGAATCGATGCTCTCCTGGAACATTGATGGCCTGATCCTCACCGAACGCACCCATACGCCGCGCACCCTGAAGATGATCGAAGTCGCCGGCATTCCGGTGGTGGAGCTGATGGACAGCCGGTCGCCGTGTCTCGATATTGCCGTCGGGTTTGATAACTTTGAAGCCGCCCGGCAGATGACCGCGGCGATCATCGCCCGCGGCCACCGCCATGTCGCCTATCTGGGGGCGCGTCTTGATGAACGTACTATCATCAAACAGAAGGGGTACGAGCAGGCGATGCTTGACGCCGGGATGACGCCCTACAGCGTGATGGTGGAACAATCCTCGTCCTATTCTTCGGGGATTGAGCTGATGCGCCAGGCGCGCCGCGAATATCCGCAGCTCGACGGCATTTTCTGCACCAACGATGACCTCGCGGTCGGCGCGGCGTTCGAGTGCCAGCGTCTGGGGCTGAAGATCCCCGATGATATGGCGATCGCCGGGTTCCACGGCCATGATATCGGCCAGGTGATGGAGCCGCGGCTGGCCAGCGTCCTGACCCCGCGCGAGCGAATGGGGCGCATCGGCGCCGAACGGCTGCTGGCGCGCATTCGTGGTGAAGCGATTACCCCTAAGATGTTAGATTTAGGTTTCACATTGTCACCGGGCGGATCAATTTAAACTGACAAGTTTGAAGTAGATCACACATATTCACATCTGGCACGAATGGATATTGCTTCTCCACAGGTCCGGCATGACAATGTTACCGATAACAGTTACCCGTAACAATTAACCGATACGCCGCCTTCGCGCTGGATGAGTCAGCCCCGGCGCGGCGTACCAGTCCAGTGGGAGGACGCTTTGAGCACGACTAACCATGATCACCACGTCTATGTCCTGATGGGCGTTTCCGGCAGCGGAAAATCCGCTGTCGCCAGCGAAGTGGCGCATCAACTGCATGCCGCGTTTCTTGACGGCGACTTTCTCCATCCGCGCAGCAATATCACCAAGATGGCCTCCGGCGAGCCGCTCAACGATGACGACCGCACGCCGTGGCTGCAGGCGCTAAATGACGCCGCGTTCGCCATGCAGCGTACCAACAAGGTGTCGCTGATCGTCTGCTCGGCGCTGAAGAAGAGCTATCGCGACATTCTGCGCAAGGGCAACCCGAACCTCTCCTTCATCTACCTGAAAGGCGATTTCGACGTGATCGAAAGCCGTCTGAAGGCGCGTAAAGGGCACTTCTTTAAAACCCAAATGTTGGTGACGCAGTTTGAAACGCTGCAGGAACCAGGCGCCGACGAGAGCGATGTGCTTATCGTCGATATCGACCAGCCGCTGGAAGGCGTGGTGGCCAGCACCATCGAGGTGATCAACAAAGGCAGTCACTAGTGAGTACTTTAACGCTTGTTTTAACAGCAGTCGGCTCGGTATTGCTGCTGCTGTTTTTAGTCATGAAGGCGCGAATGCACGCCTTCGTGGCTTTGATGGTGGTTTCTATTGGCGCCGGTCTCTTCTCCGGCATGCCGCTGGATAAAATCGCGGCGACGATGGAGAAAGGGATGGGCGGTACGCTGGGCTTCCTGGCGATCGTCGTCGCGCTCGGCGCGATGTTCGGTAAGATCCTGCATGAAACGGGGGCGGTCGATCAGATTGCCGTCAAGATGCTCAAATCCTTTGGCCACAATCGCGCGCACTATGCGATTGGTCTCGCCGGTCTCATCTGCGCGCTGCCGCTGTTCTTCGAAGTGGCGATCGTACTGCTGATTAGCGTCGCCTTCTCGATGGCGCGCCATACCGGTACTAACCTCGTGAAGCTGGTGATCCCGCTGTTTGCCGGCGTTGCCGCCGCCGCGGCGTTTCTGTTGCCTGGACCGGCGCCGATGCTGCTGGCGTCGCAAATGCACGCCGACTTTGGCTGGATGATCCTGATTGGCCTGTGCGCGGCCATTCCGGGGATGATTATCGCCGGTCCGCTATGGGGCAACTTCATCAGCCGCTACGTCGAATTACATATTCCTGACGACGTCACGGAACCGCATCTCGGCGAAGGCAAGATGCCCTCCTTCGGCTTCAGCCTGGCGCTGATCCTGCTGCCGCTGGTGCTGGTTGGCCTGAAAACCATCGCCGCGCGCTTTGTGCCGGTGGGTTCCACTGCCTACGAATGGTTCGAGTTTATCGGCCACCCGTTCACCGCGATCCTGGTGGCCTGCCTGGTGGCGATTTACGGTCTGGCGGTACGTCAGGGAATGGCGAAAGACCGGGTGATGGAGATTTGCGGCCACGCGCTGCAGCCGGCCGGGATTATTCTGCTGGTGATCGGGGCTGGCGGCGTCTTCAAGCAGGTGCTGGTTGACTCAGGCGTTGGCCCGGCGCTTGGTGAAGCGCTGACCGGAATGGGGCTGCCGATCGCTATTACCTGCTTCGTACTGGCGGCGGCGGTGCGTATCATTCAGGGCTCTGCCACCGTGGCGTGCCTGACGGCGGTCGGCCTGGTGATGCCGGTGATTGAGCAGCTGAACTACAGCGGCGCGCAGATGGCGGCATTGTCTATCTGTATCGCCGGCGGCTCGATTGTGGTAAGCCACGTGAACGACGCCGGCTTCTGGCTGTTTGGTAAATTTACCGGCGCCAGTGAAGCCCAGACGCTGAAGACCTGGACCATGATGGAAACCATCCTTGGCACCACCGGGGCGATTGTCGGTATGATCGCCTTCCAGCTGCTGAGCTAAGCCCGCTCATCTCCCGCTCGCGGGAAATAAAAAGCCAGGGTAACGCTGCTTACCCTGGCTTCTTTGCAATAAGCCGCCCTTTTTCCCTCTTTTCCTTGCCAGCTATTGGCCCTTATTAGCGCTACGACGATGCTCGTATCCCTCGTCAGCCCTTGCTGTGACTGGGTTTGTCGCTTTTTTTTGGCAAGCGGAAAAGCACCAGATTTCACGCTTAATCCATAATCAGGATCAATAAAATAGCGACGGAAAATATTCCATTCCCCGGGGGATTTCCCCGATAATCGTTGCGCTTTTGACGACGACCAGCGACGGTGGACAATGTGCAGGATAAGTTGCTTTTCTGATTGTTCAGCAATCATTGATTAATTTCACTTGCGACTTTAGCTGCATTTTGTAAGGTGAGGGATAATCCAGTTGGAAACTGGCCAGGCACAAACAGCACACACCTCGCAGGAATACGTTATGAAAAATGTTGGTTTTATCGGCTGGCGCGGAATGGTCGGCTCTGTCCTCATGCAACGCATGGTTGAAGAGCGCGATTTCGACGCCATTCGCCCGGTGTTCTTCTCTACCTCCCAGCTGGGACAGCCAGCGCCGTCATTCGGCGGTAGCACCGGTGGCACGCTGCAGGATGCGTTCGATCTGGACGCTCTGAAGGCGCTGGACATTATTGTCACGTGCCAGGGCGGCGATTACACCAACGAGATTTACCCGAAGCTGCGCGCAAGCGGCTGGCAGGGTTACTGGATTGACGCGGCTTCTTCGCTGCGCATGAAGGACGATGCGATCATTATCCTCGACCCGGTTAACCAGGATGTGATCACCGCCGGCCTGAACAACGGCGTGAAAACCTTTGTCGGCGGCAACTGCACCGTCAGCCTGATGCTGATGTCCCTCGGCGGCCTGTTTGCTCAGGATCTGGTGGAGTGGGTCAGCGTGGCGACGTACCAGGCGGCTTCCGGCGGCGGCGCGCGTCATATGCGCGAGCTGCTGAGCCAGATGGGGCAACTGCATAATCATGTGGCCGCGGAGCTGGCGGACCCGGCTTCCGCCATCCTGGATATTGAGCGCAAAGTGACGTCGCTGACCCGCAGCGGCGAGCTGCCGGTCGATAACTTTGGCGTACCGCTGGCGGGCAGCCTGATCCCGTGGATCGACAAACAGCTGGATAACGGTCAGAGCCGCGAAGAGTGGAAAGGCCAGGCGGAGACCAACAAGATCCTCGCCACCTCGTCCGTTATCCCGGTAGACGGCCTCTGCGTTCGCGTTGGCGCGCTGCGCTGCCACAGCCAGGCGTTTACCATCAAGCTGAAGAAAGATGTTTCTATCCCGACCGTTGAGGAGCTGCTGGCCGCGCACAACCCGTGGGCCAAAGTGGTACCGAACGATCATGAGATTACCATGCGCGAGCTGACCCCAGCCGCGGTGACGGGCACCCTGACCACCCCGGTAGGACGCCTGCGTAAACTGAATATGGGGCCGGAGTATCTATCGGCCTTTACCGTTGGCGACCAGCTGCTGTGGGGCGCCGCGGAGCCGCTGCGCCGGATGCTTCGCCAGCTGGCGTAAGCCCAGGATGAACAGAAAGGGGGTCTTCAAGCCCCCTTTTTTTTTGCGTAATACAAGGAGTAAACGCGGATGTTAGATTTTTCCCCACGGAGGTAACTCAGCCTTGGCTATGCTTTAAGTAAGGAATTCCTTACCTGAAGGTGGGACGGAGCAGGAGGATGCTGAGAGCACTGCGCCGTTCAGGTCAAAAAAAGTCGCCAGTTACAGGAATGAGCGACACTTACAACAGGATGAAAGCATGTCTAATCATATTGATAGAGACGTGATTAATGCGCTAATCGCCGGTCATTTCGCGGATCCCTTTTCCGTGCTCGGCATGCACCGTACTGACGCCGGGCTGGAAGTGCGCGCATTATTACCCGATGCCACCGACGTGTGGGTTATTGAACCGAAAACCGGACGCAAAGTCGGCAAGCTCGAATGTCTCGACTCGCGTGGTTTCTTCAGCGGCGTCCTGCCGCGGCGTAAAAATGCTTTTCGCTATCAGCTGGCCGTCACCTGGCACGGGCAGCAGAATCTGATCGATGACCCTTATCGCTTTGGTCCGCTGTTGCAGGACCTTGACGTCTGGCTGCTGTCGGAAGGGACCCACCTGCGCCCTTACGAAACGCTGGGCGCGCACGCTGCCACCATGGACGGCGTCACCGGTACCCGTTTCTCGGTGTGGGCGCCGAACGCCCGCCGCGTATCGGTGGTGGGGCAGTTTAACTACTGGGATGGCCGTCGCCACCCGATGCGATTCCGCAAAGAGTCCGGGATCTGGGAGCTGTTCGTTCCCGGCGCGCACAATGGCCAGCTGTATAAATTCGAACTGATTGACGCCCACGGCAATCTGCGGGTCAAAGCCGACCCTTACGCCTTTGAGTCGCAAATGCGTCCGGAAAGCGCCTCGCTTATCTGCGACCTGCCGCCCAAAGTGGAACAGCCAGCGGACCGCAGAGCGGCGAACCAGTTTGATGCCCCGATCTCTATCTATGAAGTGCATCTCGGCTCCTGGCGCCGTCATACCGATAATAATTTCTGGCTGAGCTACCGCGAGCTGGCCGACCAGCTGGTGCCCTATGCGAAATGGATGGGCTTCACCCATCTCGAACTATTGCCGGTTAACGAGCACCCGTTCGACGGCAGCTGGGGCTATCAACCCACCGGGCTCTATGCGCCGACCCGCCGCTTCGGCACCCGCGACGATTTCCGTTACTTTATCAATGCTGCGCACGCCGCCGGGCTGAACGTCATTCTTGACTGGGTGCCCGGCCACTTCCCGGCGGATGATTTTGCCCTTGCCTCGTTTGACGGCACTTCGCTGTATGAGCACGGCGATCCGCGCGAGGGGTATCACCAGGACTGGAATACCCTGATCTACAACTACGGACGTCGGGAAGTCAGCAACTACCTGGTGGGTAACGCGCTGTACTGGATCGAACGCTTCGGCATCGATGCGCTGCGGGTCGACGCGGTGGCCTCGATGATCTATCGCGATTACAGCCGCAAGGCGGGAGAGTGGATCCCCAACGAATACGGCGGGCGGGAGAATCTGGAAGCCATTGAGTTTCTGCGCAACACCAACCGCATCCTTGGCGAACAGACGCCGGGCGCGGTCACCATGGCGGAAGAGTCCACCGATTTTGCCGGGGTGACCCGTCCGCCAGCCGGCGGCGGCCTCGGTTTCTGGTTCAAATGGAACCTCGGCTGGATGCACGACACCCTGGATTACATGAAGCTCGATCCGGTGCATCGCCGCTACCATCACGACAAAATGACCTTCGGCATGCTCTACAACTACACCGAGAATTTTGTGCTGCCGCTCTCCCACGATGAAGTGGTGCACGGCAAAAAATCGATTCTCGACCGCATGCCGGGCGATGCCTGGCAGAAGTTCGCCAACCTGCGCGCCTACTACGGCTGGCTGTTCGCCTTCCCGGGGAAAAAGCTGCTGTTTATGGGCAATGAGTTCGCTCAGGGCCGCGAGTGGAACCATGACGTTAGCCTCGACTGGCATCTGCTGGAGGGCGGCGACAACTGGCACCACGGCGTCCAGCGGCTGGTGCGCGACCTGAACCATACCTACCGTCATCATAAAGCGCTGCACGAGCTGGATTTTGACCCCTACGGCTTCGAATGGCTGGTGGTCGACGACCATGAGCGCTCGGTGTTTGTCTTTGTACGCCGTGACCGGGCTGGCAACGAGATTATCGTCGCCAGCAACTTCACGCCGGTGCCGCGCCACGACTACCGCTTCGGCATTAACCAGCCGGGCCGCTGGCGCGAGGCGCTAAATACCGACTCCATGCACTATCACGGCAGCAATCAGGGCAATGGCGGCGTGGTGGAAAGCGACGCTATCGCCAGTCATGGCCGCGAGCATTCGCTGTCGCTGACCCTGCCCCCGCTGGCGACGATCTGGCTGGTCCGGGAGGCGCAATGACCTCACTCGCGGCAGGCAAACCTGCGCCATTGGGCGCCAGCTATGACGGCAAGGGGGTGAATTTCGCCCTCTTCTCCGCCCATGCGGAGCGAGTGGAGCTGTGCGTATTCGACGAGCAGGGCAACGAGCAACGCTTCGATCTCCCGGCGCGCAGCGGCGATATCTGGCACGGCTGGCTGGCCGCCGCCGGGCCGGGCCTGCGCTACGGCTATCGGGTACATGGTCCCTGGGACCCGGCGCAGGGGCACCGCTTTAACCCGGCCAAGCTGTTGATCGATCCCAGCGCCCACAGGGTCGAGGGCGATCTGCCTGACGATGAGCGCCTGCACGGCGGCATGTGGCAGCCCGATCGCCGCGACAGCGCCGCGGTCGCGCCAAAATCGCAGGTGGTGGATCTGCGCTATGACTGGCGTGGCGATAAACCGCCGCGTACCCCATGGGGGGAAACGGTGATTTATGAAGCGCACGTGAAAGGGCTCACCTTGCTTAATCCGCAGCTACCGGAAGCCATTCGCGGAACCTATAAAGCGCTGGGCCACCCGGCGATGATCGCTTACTTCAAATCGCTGGGCATCAGCGCCCTTGAGCTGTTGCCGGTGGCGCAGTTCGCCAGCGAGCCGCGACTGCAGCGGATGGGGTTAAGCAACTACTGGGGCTACAACCCGTTGGCGTGGTTCGCGCTGGATCCGCGCTACGCCAGCGACCCGGATCGCGCCCTCGATGAGTTTCGCGATGCGGTTAAGGCGCTGCACGCCGCCGGTATCGAAGTGATTCTGGATATCGTGCTCAACCATAGTGCGGAAATCGATCTCGAAGGGCCCACCGTCTCCCTGCGCGGAATCGACAACCGTAGCTATTATTGGGTAAGGGGGGATGGCGATTATCACAACTGGACCGGGTGCGGTAATACGCTCAATCTTAGCCACCCCGGCGTGGTGGAGTGGGCGCGCCAGTGTTTGCGCTTTTGGGTGGATGAGTGCCATGTCGACGGCTTTCGCTTCGACCTCGCCTCAGTGATGGGGCGGACGCCGGAATTCCGCCAGGATGCGCCGCTGTTCGAGGCTATCCGCCGCGACAGCGTGCTGTCGCAGGTGAAACTGATTGCGGAACCTTGGGATATCGGCCCGGGCGGCTATCAGGTGGGTAATTTCCCACCGCTGTTCGCTGAATGGAATGACCATTTTCGCGATAGCGCCCGACGCTTCTGGCTACAGCAAAATGTCTCCCTGGGGGATTTTGCGCAACGTTTCGCGGCCTCCAGCGATCTCTTTGCCCGCGATGGCAAGCCGCCATCGGCGACGGTCAACCTGGTGACGGCCCACGATGGCTTCACGCTGCGCGACTGCGTTTGTTTCAATCAGAAACACAATGAGGCAAACGGGGAGGAGAATCGCGATGGGACTAACAATAACTACAGCAACAATCATGGTATAGAAGGATTAGAAGCGAATTTTGCGGTGATTGAACGGCGGCGCGCCAGCGCGCATGCGCTGCTGACGACGCTGCTGCTGGCTCAGGGGACGCCAATGCTGCTGGCGGGCGATGAACAGGGCCACAGCCAGCACGGTAACAATAATGCTTACTGCCAGGACAACGCCCTGACGTGGCTGGACTGGCGCCAGGCGAACCCGGGATTAACCGCCTTTACCGCGGCGCTGATCCACCTGCGGCGTCGTATTCCGGCGCTCACCCGCAACCGCTGGTGGCAGGAGGGGGATGGCAACGTCCGCTGGCTTAATCGCAACGCCCAGCCCCTGACTGCCGCGGAGTGGCAGCAGGGGGCCGCGTGTATGCAGATCCAGTTGTCGGATCGCTGGCTGCTCACGCTGAACGCCACCGCAGAGGTGGTGGATATGGTTTTACCCGAGGGGGAATGGCGCGCCGTTCCTCCATTCGCCGGAGAGGATAATCCGGTCATCATGGCTGTCTGGCATGGGCCCGCGCACGGAGTGTGCGTATTTCAAAGGTCGTAAGCCCTGAAGCTTTCGGTTGGACCCGTGGCGGCGGCGCGGCGGGATGAGCTGGAAAGCGGGGGTGTAAAAAGGAGTTAATCATGGTTAGGCTTGAAAAAAACGATCCGCTGATGCTGGCGCGTCAATTACCCATCAAATCCGTGGCGTTGATCCTCGCGGGCGGGCGTGGCACCCGGCTGAAGGATCTCACCATTAAGCGTGCGAAACCTGCCGTTCACTTTGGCGGCAAGTTCCGTATTATCGATTTCGCATTATCTAACTGCATTAACTCAGGGATCCGCCGCATCGGCGTTATTACCCAGTATCAGTCGCACACGCTGGTGCAGCACATCCAGCGCGGCTGGTCGTTCTTCAGCGAAGAGATGAACGAGTTTGTCGATCTGCTGCCGGCTCAGCAGCGCGTGCATGGCGAAAATTGGTATCGCGGCACGGCGGATGCGGTGACGCAGAACCTGGATATCATCAGCCGCTACAAGGCCGAGTACGTGGTGATCCTCGCGGGCGACCATATTTATAAGCAGGACTACTCGCGCATGCTGATCGACCATGTCGAAAAAGGGGCGCGTTGCACCGTGGCCTGCATGCCGGTGCCCATTGAAGAGGCATCCGCCTTCGGCGTCATGGCGGTCGACGAAAACGAAAAAATCATTGAGTTTGTCGAGAAACCCGCCAACCCGCCGGCGATGCCGACCGACCCGACCAAATCGCTGGCCAGCATGGGCATTTATGTCTTTGACGCCGCCTATCTTTATGAGCTGCTGGAAGAAGACGATCGCAACGAGAACTCCAGCCACGATTTCGGCAAAGACATCATTCCGAAGATCACCGAAGCTGGCATGGCTTATGCACATCCTTTCCCGCTCTCCTGCGTGCAGTCCGACCCGAACGCCGAACCTTACTGGCGCGACGTGGGGACGCTGGAAGCCTACTGGAAGGCTAACCTCGATCTGGCGTCAGTCACGCCGGAGCTGGATATGTACGACCAGAACTGGCCGATCCGCACCCATATGGAATCGCTGCCGCCGGCGAAGTTCGTGCAGGACCGCTCCGGTAGCCACGGCATGACCCTGAACTCGCTGGTTTCCGGGGGGTGCATTATCTCCGGGTCGGTGGTGGTGCAGTCGGTGCTGTTCCCGCGCGTGCGGGTGAATTCGTTCTGTAACATTGATTCGGCAGTCTTGTTGCCAGATGTCTGGGTGGGGCGCTCATGCCGCCTGCGTCGCTGCGTGATTGACCGCGCCTGTGTTATCCCGGAAGGAATGGTGATTGGTGAGAATGCGGAAGAGGATGCACGCCGCTTCTATCGCTCAGAGGAAGGTATCGTGCTGGTGACCCGCGACATGCTGCGGAAATTAGGGCACAAACAGGAGCGCTAATGCAGGTCTTACATGTATGTTCTGAGATGTTCCCGCTGTTAAAGACGGGCGGTCTGGCGGACGTCATCGGCGCACTGCCGGCGGCGCAAATCGCGGAGGGTATCGATACGCGCGTGCTGTTGCCGGCGTTTCCCGATATCCGTCGCGGCGTGGTGGATGCCCAGGTGGTGACCCGCCGGGATACCTTCGCCGGGCGGATCACGCTGCTGTACGGCCACTTTAACGGCGTGGGGATCTACCTGATAGACGCCCCGCATCTCTATGACCGTCCGGGGAGCCCTTACCACGATACCAACCAGCACGCTTATCCCGACAACGTCCTGCGCTTTGCGCTGCTGGGCTGGGTGGGAAGTGAAATGGCCAGCGGACTGGATCCGTTCTGGCGCCCGGATGTGGTGCATGCCCATGACTGGCACGCCGGCCTGACGCCGGCCTACCTGGCGGCGCGCGGACGCCCGGCTAAATCGGTGTTTACCGTGCACAACCTGGCGTACCAGGGGATGTTTTACTCCTGGCATATGAATGACATTGAGCTGCCTTGGTCGTTCTATAACATGCATGGCCTCGAGTTTAACGGGCAGATCTCGTTTCTCAAGGCCGGCCTCTACTACGCCGACCATATTACGGCGGTGAGCCCGACCTACGCGCGCGAGATCACCGAGCCGCAGTACGCCTACGGCATGGAGGGGCTGCTGCGCCAGCGCCATCATGAAGGTCGGCTGTCGGGAATTCTCAACGGCGTTGACGACGGTATCTGGAGCCCGCAAAACGATCTGCTGCTGCCGATGCGCTACGATCGCGACACGCTGGAGGAGAAGGCGGAGAACAAGCGTCAGCTGCAGATTGCCATGGGCCTGAAGGTCGATGATAAAGCGCCGTTGTTTGCCGTCGTCAGCCGTCTTACCAGCCAGAAAGGGCTGGACCTGGTGCTTGAAGCGCTGCCGGGTCTGCTTGAGCAGGGCGNNCGCTGCCGCTGGTGCGCCGCACCGGCGGTCTGGCGGACACCGTCGCTGACAGTTCGCTGGAGAATCTGGCCGATGGTCTGGCGACAGGGTTTGTCTTTGAGGACAGCAATGCGCTGTCATTGCTGCGCGCTATCCGTCGCGCCTTTGTCCTCTGGTCGCGCCCGTCGCTCTGGCGCTACGTGCAGCGTCAGGCGATGAATATGGATTTTAGCTGGCAGGTTGCCGCGAACTCCTATCGCGAACTTTATCAACGCTTGATGTAACCACTGGAGTCATTGTTATGAATGTACCCTTTAGCTATGCATCACCGACGCTGAGCGTTGAGGCGTTAAAGCATTCTATTGCCTATAAACTGATGTTTATCATCGGTAAAGATCCGGCCATCGCCAACAAGCATGAATGGCTTAACGCCACGCTGTTTGCCGTTCGCGATCGCATGGTGGAGCGCTGGCTGCGCTCCAACCGCGCGCAGCTCTCCCAGGAAGTGCGCCAGGTGTACTATCTGTCGATGGAGTTTCTGATCGGCCGCACCCTCTCGAATGCGCTGCTGTCGCTGGGCATTTATGACGATGTGAGCAGCGCGCTGGCGGAGATGGGGCTCGATCTCGAAGAGCTGATCGATGAAGAGAATGACCCCGGGCTTGGCAACGGCGGTCTGGGCCGCCTGGCGGCTTGCTTCCTTGACTCCCTGGCGGCGCTGGGTCTGCCGGGACGCGGTTACGGCATCCGCTACGACTACGGGATGTTTAAACAGAATATTGTCGATGGCCGACAAAAAGAGTCTCCTGACTACTGGCTGGAGTACGGTAACCCGTGGGAGTTTGAGCGCCACAACACCCGCTATAAAGTGCGCTTCGGCGGCCGCATTCAGCAGGAAGGAAAGAAAACCCGCTGGATTGAGACGGAGGAGATCATTGCGGAAGCCTACGACCAGATCATCCCCGGCTTTGACACCGACGCCACCAACACGCTGCGTCTGTGGAGCGCGCAGGCCAGCAGCGAAATTAACCTCGGTAAATTCAACCAGGGCGACTACTTCGCCGCGGTAGAGGATAAAAACCACTCCGAAAACGTCTCCCGCGTGCTCTATCCGGACGACTCGACCTACTCCGGCCGCGAGCTGCGCCTGCGCCAGGAGTATTTCCTCGTGTCGGCCACGGTGCAGGATATCCTGAGTCGCCATTACATGTTGCATAAGACCTATGACAACCTGGCGGACAAGATTGCCATTCACCTGAATGACACCCACCCGGTGCTGTCGATACCGGAGCTGATGCGTCTGCTTATCGACGAACATAAGTTCAGCTGGGACGAGGCGTTCGAGGTGACCTGTCAGGTCTTCTCCTATACCAACCACACCCTGATGAGCGAAGCGCTCGAGACCTGGCCGGTGGATATGCTGGGTAAAATTCTGCCGCGCCATCTGCAAATTATCTTCGAGATTAACGACTATTTCCTCAAGACCTTGCAGGAGCAGTATCCGAACGATACCGACCTCCTCAGCCGCACCTCGATTATCGACGAGTCTAACGGCCGCCGTGTGCGGATGGCCTGGCTGGCGGTAGTGGTCAGCCACAAGGTCAACGGGGTGTCCGAGCTGCATTCCCGACTGATGGTGGAGTCACTGTTTGCCGAATTCGCCAAAATCTTCCCAATGCGCTTTATCAACGTGACCAACGGTGTGACGCCGCGCCGCTGGCTGGCGCTGGCCAACCCGCCGCTGTCGAAAGTGCTGGATGAGCATATCGGCCGCACCTGGCGGACCGATCTGAGTCAGCTTGATGAGCTGAAACAGCATATCGACTACCCGATGGTCAATCAGGCGGTGCGTCAGGCCAAGTTTGAGAACAAACAGCGGCTGGCCAGCTATATTGCTCAACAGCTCAATGTGGTGGTCAATCCGAAGGCGCTGTTTGATGTGCAGATCAAACGTATCCATGAATACAAACGGCAGCTAATGAATGTGCTGCACGTCATCACCCGCTATAACCGGATCAAGGCCGATCCGCAGGCCGAGTGGGTGCCGCGGGTGAATATTTTCGCCGGTAAGGCGGCCTCGGCCTACTATATGGCCAAGCACATTATTCACCTGATCAACGATGTGGCGGCGGTGATCAATAACGATCCGCAGATTGGCGACAAGCTGAAGGTCGTCTTTATCCCCAACTACAGCGTTAGTCTGGCGCAGCTGATCATTCCGGCGGCAGATCTGTCGGAACAGATCTCCCTCGCAGGCACTGAAGCTTCCGGCACCAGTAATATGAAGTTTGCCCTTAACGGCGCGCTGACTATCGGCACCCTTGATGGGGCAAACGTGGAGATGCAGGAGCACGTGGGCGAAGAGAATATCTTTATCTTCGGCAACACCGCGGAAGAGGTGGAGGAGCTGCGTCGCAGCGGCTATAAACCACGCGAATACTACGAGCAGGATGAAGAGCTTCACCAGGCGCTGACGCAGATCGGTACCGGCGTCTTCAGCCCGGCGGAACCGGGGCGCTACCGCGACCTGCTGGATTCGCTGATTAACTTTGGCGACCACTACCAGGTTCTGGCGGACTATCGTAGCTATGTGGACTGCCAGGATCGCGTCGACGAGCTGTATCAAAACCCGGAAGAGTGGGCTTATAAGGCAATGTTGAATATTGCCAACATGGGCTACTTCTCTTCTGACCGGACGATCCAGGAGTACGCGAAATATATCTGGCATATCGACCCGGTAAGGCTGTAAGCCAGTCAACGCAACACAACGGGGCCATTTGACCCCGTTGTTTGATTATTGCGGTTGAACCTGGCCTCAGGCGTTTCCGCCGGCAGCGTTACGACGCTAACGACAGTTCAGACTTTCCCGCATGCTGCGCCAGCCATTCGCTGATGCGCGCCTGCTGCTCGGCAGTCAGCCACATGCCCTGTTTGGTACGACGCCAGATGGCGTCATCCAGGCTGCGCACCCACTCGTGCTCCACCAGATATTTCAGCTCGGCTTCATAAAACTCGTGGCCGAAATCTTCCCCGAGATCGCTCAGGGCGCTGGCTTCCTTCAGGATCCACTCGCTGTTGCTCCCGTAGGTGCGAGCATAATGGCGGGCCAGTGATTCACTGATGAACGGGAAGCGACGGCGCAGTTTTGCCGCGTAGTCGTCGCGGTCGCCGCCGATATCGCCGCCGGGGAGCACCGCGGTTTTGGTCCATGCCGGGCCGATCCCTTTGTAATAGGGGCTCAGTTTTTCCAGTGCATGCTCGGCCAGTTTGCGATAGGTGGTCAGCTTGCCGCCGAAGACGGACAGCAGCGGCGCCTGACCGTTTTCATCGTGAATATCCAGGGTATAGTCGCGGGTAATGGCCTGCGGCGAATCCGACTCGTCGTCGCACAGCGGACGGACGCCGGAGTAGGTCCAGACGATATCGTCCCGGCTGAGGGTCTTTTTAAAGTGCGCGTTATAGACGTTCAGCAGATAGTTGATCTCTTTATCATCAATGGCCACCGCTTTCGGATCGCCCTTATACTCGACGTCCGTCGTGCCGATGATAGAGAACTCATCCATCCACGGAATAACAAACACTATGCGTTTATCTTCGTTCTGCAGAATATAAGCCTGTTTCTGGGTATGCACCCGCGGCACCACGATGTGGCTGCCCTTGATCAGACGGATGCCGTAAGGCGAGCGCAGATGCATCCCTTCGTCGAAGAACTGTTTGACCCATGGGCCGGTGGCATTGACCAGGCCGCGCGCCTTCCAGGTAAACTTCTCACCGCTATCAATATCTTCCGCTTCCACCACCCACAGGCCATTCTCACGTTTCGCCGAGATAGCGCGGGTGCGGGTACGCACTTCGCCGCCTTTGCGGACGACCATCTGCGCGTTGGCCAGCACCAGGCGGGCATCGTCGACCCAGCAGTCGGAATATTCGAAACCGCGCACAATTTCCGGTTTAAGTACCGATTCTGCGCCAAAACGCAACCCGGTGGATCCCGGGAGGCTGGTGCGTTTGCCCAGATGATCGTACATAAACAAGCCGATACGGATCATCCATGCCGGGCGCAGATGCGGGCGATGCGGTAGGCGAAAGCGCATCGGGAAGGCGATATGCGGGGCCATTTTTAACAGCACTTCACGCTCGGCCAGCGCTTCGCTGACCAGACGGAACTCATAGTGTTCGAGGTAGCGTAGCCCGCCGTGGATCAGTTTGGAACTGGCGCTGGAGGTGGCGCAGGCGAGATCGCGCGCTTCCAGCATCAGTACGGATAAACCACGCCCGGCGGCATCTGCCGCGATACCGGCACCGTTGATGCCTCCGCCTATCACAATCAGATCTTTGGTTTCCACGTTCTTACCCTCTCACACTTTCGTTTAAGCTCATAAATGCTCGATATCGCTCACTATAGCAAACAAACGCGCTTTTGGTAACATCAAAAAAACATTTTGAAGTGATGGGTGTAACATATTGGCGTTTCTTTACCGCCTGACGGTACACTACAGGGTAAAATTGGGCCGGCCATCGCCCGTCATGACAAGAAAGAGAAGAGAATCATGGAACAGTTTGAATGCATCAATGTTGAAGAAGCGCACCAGAAACTGCATCAGCAGACGGCGGTACTGGTCGATATCCGCGATCCGCAAAGCTATGCGATGGGTCATACGCCGGGCGCGTTTCATCTGACCAACGATACGCTGGGCGCGTTTATGCGTGACAACGACTTTGACACGGCGGTGATGGTGATGTGCTATCACGGCAACAGCAGCAAGGGCGCCGCGCAATATCTGCTGCAGCAGGGGTTTGATAAGGTCTATAGCGTTGACGGCGGGTTCGACGCCTGGCATCGCCATTTCCCGGCGGAAGTGGCGCGCGGGACGTTTTAACGACTGGCAGGTATACTATCCCCCTTTGTGTGGAATAAGCGATTCGCTGCATGTTAATGATTACCTCTTTTGCCAACCCGCGGGTGGCCCAGGCGTTTGTCGATTATATGGCGACGCAGGGGATTATCCTGACCATCCAGCAGCATACCCAGAGCGACGTCTGGCTGGCTGATGAGAGTCAGGCCGGGCGCGTCAGGGCTGAGCTGGCGCGTTTTCTCGAAAACCCGGCGGACCCGCGCTATCTTGCGGCGAGCTGGCAGTCCGGACAGACCAATAGCGGGTTGCGCTATCAGCGCTTTCCTTTCTTTGCCACGCTGCGGCATAACGCCGGTCCGTTCACCTGGGCGATTCTGCTGATCTGCATCGCGGTGTTCATCCTGCAAAATCTGCTGGGCGATCAGCCGGTGATGATTTGGCTGGCCTGGCCCTACGATCCTTCGCTGCAGTTCGAAGCCTGGCGCTATTTCAGCCATGCTTTCATGCATTTCTCGCTGATGCATATTCTCTTCAACCTGCTATGGTGGTGGTATCTTGGCGGCGCGGTGGAAAAGCGCATCGGCAGCGGCAAGCTGGTGGTGATCACCGTCATCAGCGCTCTGCTGAGCGGCTTCGTGCAGCACCAGTTTAGCGGCCCGTGGTTTGGTGGCTTGTCGGGCGTGGTCTACGCGCTGATGGGCTACGTCTGGCTGCGGGGCGAGCGCGATCCGCAGAGCGGTATTTATCTGCAGCGCGGGTTGATACTCTTCTCTTTAGTGTGGTTAATTGCTGGCTGGTTTGACGTTTTCGGCATGGCGATCGCCAACGGCGCGCACGTGGCTGGTCTGGCGACCGGCCTGGCGATGGCGTTTGTTGATACCTTACATGGGCGAAAACGCGCATAAAGACTTACCGACAGGGGTCGGGTAGGCGACATTTTTCCAGGGATATTTCATGAAACAAACACAACGTCATGACGCCATTATCGAGCTGGTAAAAAAACAGGGTTACGTCAGCACGGAAGAGCTGGTTGAGCAGTTCGCGGTAAGCCCGCAGACCATCCGCCGCGACCTGAACGATTTAGCCGAACAGAAAATGATCCTCCGCCATCACGGCGGCGCGGCGCTGCCCTCCAGCTCGGTGAACACCTCCTGGCACGATCGCAAAGCGACCCAGACGGCGGAGAAAGAGCGTATCGCCCGGCGGGTGGCCAGCGAGATCCCGGACGGGGCGACGCTGTTTATTGATATCGGCACCACGCCGGAAGCGGTGGCGCACGCCCTGCTCGATCACAACGATCTGCGGATTGTGACCAATAACCTTAACGTCGCCAACACGCTGATGGTGAAAGAGGACTTCCGCATTATTCTCGCCGGCGGCGAACTGCGTAGCCGGGACGGCGGGATCATCGGGGAAGCCACCCTCGACTTTATCTCGCAGTTCCGCCTCGACTTCGGCATTCTCGGCATCAGCGGCGTAGACAGCGATGGCTCGCTGCTGGAGTTTGATTATCATGAAGTGCGCACCAAGCGGGCGATCATTGAGAATTCACGCCACGTGATGCTGGTGGTGGACCATACCAAGTTTGGCCGCAATGCGATGGTCAACATGGGCAGCATCAGTATGGTCGATGCGGTCTATACCGACGTGCTGCCGCCGGCCGGCGTGCTGAAGGTGATCACTGATAACAACCTTCAGCTGGAGCTGTGCTAAACGGCAACGGCGTCGTCAGACGCCGTATCCCATCATCTTAAGTAACTGCTGGGCATGCTGTACCGCGTCCTGCCGGTGGGCGACGCCCAGTTTCTGATACAGGTTGCGAATGTGGGTCTTGATGGTGGTGGCCGCCACGTCAAGCTCGCCGGCAATCTGCTCGTTGCTGTAACCGGAATAGATTAAGCCAAGCACCTGCCACTCGCGCTGGGTCAGCGGGCTGGTGCGGATAAGCTCCGGCACCTCCGGATGATTCAGCAGTCGCTCGACGAACCCTTCGTCAAAGTGGGCGAATTTGTGGCGATGATGCTGGTTGATGTCGCGCAGAATACGCTGGGCGCGATGCTGCTCCAGCTCCGGCAACGTGTTCAACTGGATCAGCTGGCGCAGCTGCTGGGCCATCGCCTCGCCTTCAATCACAAAGTGGTTGATAAAACCGGTGCGGTTGGCGAGCGTCAGGGCTTCCAGCAGGGCTTTCTGCGCTTCGCTCTTGCGTCCCGACTGCCAGTACAGCTGGTTGAGCAGCAGCAGGTTGCGGTTGAGATCGCTCATCAAACGCAGCGAACGCGCATTTTCGTTCAGCTCTTCCAGCACCATTTCCGCCGGTTCGAAGTCGCCCAGCAGGATCTGCGCCCGGGCAATGTTGCGCCACTGGCTCTGCAGGAAGTGGTTGTTGGCGAACTCCGGCTTTGGCGTCTGGCGCAGCCAGTTGGCCGCCGCGGTTTTATCACCGGTCATCTGCCAGTAGATCACTCGCACCTTATCGGCGTTGGAGACCCAGTCGCTGTGATAGTGACCATTACCGAGCAGGTTTTCCAGCCGGTTCAGGTGGCTACGGGCATTATCCAGATCGCCGCGCGCCAGTGAGCACTGGACCATCAGCGCCAGGCACTGCAGCTGCTGCTGCGGCTGATAGGTGGAGAGCACGTCCATCCCCTGGCGGGCGCAAGCTTCAGCCTCGTCGAGGCGCGCCCATGCCCACAGCAGCTGAGAACGGATGCGCAGCAGGAACTCATGCATCGGCAACTGCTCAAGATGCTGTTCGCGTACCAGCTGGAAGGCTTTCTCCTGGCTCTCCCAGGCGGCCTGCAGGAAGCCCTGGGCGAAGAGGATTTCGCTTTGCTGAATGATGCTCCACAGGGCGTAATGCCATACGTCGTGACGGCGGGCCATCTGTTCGGTCTGCTGCATCACGGCGAGGGATTTGGTCAGCTTCCCCTTACAATGGAGAACTTCGCCATGCACCGATGTAGCGACGATGCGGCTGTAATAGTTGGCCAGCGGCAGCTCTTCCAGGGCCACCATTGACAGACGTTCCGCCTCGTCCTGGTCGCCATCGTTAATCGCCACCTGCGCGCGCAGCGCGTTGAAGTCGCCATGCATCGCGGTGTCCATTTCCACACTCATCTCCTGCTCGGCGCGCGCCAGCAGGGTATTGACTTCGCTGTAGCGATGCTGGCTCTGCATCAGCCAGGCCTGGAGCAGGATCAGGCGCGGATTTTCCAGCAGATTGGACCATGGCAGCGCCGCCAGCGACTGCTCCAGTAGCCCCAGCTCGCTATGGTTAAACATGCCCCAGGCATGATTGAGCAAGATATCGCGCAGCATTTTGGCATCGCCGGCCGCCAGCGCATGGTGGATGGCCTCGCTGGGGAAACCTTGCGCCATCCAGCTTTCCGCCGCGGCGCGGTGGATCTCCGGTAGTTCAACCGCCAGCTCCCACTGACAGCGCTGGCG
>NZ_JAGRQY010000129.1:0-7952 GCF_018223905.1 Klebsiella sp. 28 | reverse complement strand
CACCGACTATTTGCAACAGTGCCCAAAAAATTAACTACCTGAGGAAAATTGATCCTTTTGTGTTTGAAGAACTGTTGCTGGAAGGATTTGAAGCGCATGGCTTCAGAACCATCAGAAACAAACGCTATACCGGCGATGGAGGCATTGACGGCCAGGTAATAATAGGAAAATATCGCTATCTTATTCAGGCTAAACGCTATCGCGGCCATATTGCTTTACAGCACGTACAGGAGTTCGAGAAGTTGCTTAAACGTCATAACTGTCGCGGTCTGTTTTGCCATACCGGGAAAACCGGCGCAGGTTCAAAATCTGTCAGTATTGCCAGTGAACGGATGGAGATTATCAGCGGCCAGCGCCTGATAGATTTGCTCACGCCCGGCAGCTCCTTCACTATCGCAACCGCCCCGCAGACGATGATGAAGCGTACCGCAGCAACACTAGAAACGAGCACCATTGTTAAAGATGCCGGTAAAGAAAATCGATACCATGAGAGTTAATTAAATGAAGTCAGTAACTATAGAAGCAAAAACATTTGCTGAAATGTTAGGAATAACAGAAGGTGAGTTAATCTTTGCCATTAAGAAAACTGGCACATTCAAAAACAAGACCATCCCACAACCTCATGAGCCACATAAATCAAATAATAGATTTTTATATTCAGACGTAATGAGGTTTATAGAATCACTAAAAGACAAAGAGAACCGGTAATGACTCCAACTTACTGATAGTGTTTTATGTTCAGATAATGCCCGATGACCTTGTCATGCAGCTCCACCGATTTTGAGAACGACAGTGACTTCCGTCCCAGCCTTGCCAGATGTTGTCTCAGATTCAGGTTATGTCGCTCAATGCGCTGAGTGTAACGCTTGCTGATAACGTGCAGCTTTCCCTTCAGGCGGGATTCATACAGCGGCCAGCCATCCGTCATCCATACCACGACCTCAAAGGCCGACAGCAGGCCCAGAAGACGCTCCAGCGTGGCCAACGTGCGTTACCTAACAATAAACCTGTTTAAATATCCAGATAAAAACATTCAATCTGGGTCAAATGAGTGATACAGTTTCACCCATAAGACCCAATGGAGGCAATATGTCTGAATTTGAATTACTGGCGCAGGATCTGCTTGAGAAAGCAGAAGCGGAAGAACAACTGCGACAGGAAAATGATAAAAAGCTGCTCGGGCAGGTGCTGGAAATCTATGACCAGAAGTACGTGGCTGAACTGCTTAGAAAAGTTGGTAAAAATGAGTGGAGTCGCGAGACTCTTAATCGCTGGATTAATGGTAAGTGCTCACCTAAGACGCTGACGTTAGCCGAAGAGGAACTTCTACGAAAAATGCTTCCGGAAGCGCCTGCACATCACCCTGACTATGCCTTCCGGTTTATTGACCTGTTTGCTGGGATTGGAGGTATACGGAAGGGCTTCGAAACCATCGGTGGCCAGTGCGTTTTTACCAGTGAATGGAATAAAGAGGCTGTGCGCACATATAAAGCTAACTGGTTTAACGATGCTCAGGAACACACTTTCAATCTAGATATTCGGGAAGTCACGCTCAGTGATAAACCTGAAGTACCTGAAAACGATGCCTATGCTTACATTAATGAGCATGTGCCGGATCATGATGTACTTCTAGCAGGTTTCCCCTGTCAACCGTTCAGCCTTGCGGGCGTAAGCAAGAAAAACTCGCTCGGGCGCGCGCATGGTTTCGAATGTGAGGCTCAGGGAACGCTTTTCTTCGATGTGGCGCGTATTATCCGCGCAAAAAAACCTGCCATCTTTGTTCTTGAAAACGTTAAAAACCTGAAGAGCCATGACAAGGGTAAAACCTTTAAAGTCATCATGGATACCCTCGACGAACTTGGCTATGAAGTTGCGGATGCAGCTGAGATGGGCAAAAACGATCCTAAAGTTATCGACGGAAAACACTTTTTACCTCAGCACCGAGAACGTATCGTTTTGGTCGGTTTCCGCCGTGATCTGAACATTCACCAGGGCTTTACCCTGCGCGATATTAGTCGTTTTTATCCGGAACAGCGTCCGTCATTTGGCGAACTGCTGGAACCCGTGGTTGACAGCAAATATATACTGACGCCGAAACTCTGGGAGTATCTCTATAACTACGCCAAAAAGCACGCAGCTAAGGGTAACGGATTCGGTTTTGGCCTCGTTAATCCTGAAAATAAAGAAAGCATTGCCCGTACGCTTTCTGCTCGCTATCACAAAGACGGGTCTGAAATTCTGATAGACCGTGGCTGGGATATGGCCACAGGTGAAACAGACTTCGCGAACGAAGAAAATCAGGCGCATCGGCCCCGCAGGCTGACTCCGCGAGAGTGCGCGCGCCTTATGGGTTTTGAAAAAGTAGATGGCAGGCCTTTTCGCATTCCTGTGTCAGACACTCAGTCGTACAGGCAGTTCGGTAACTCCGTAGTGGTGCCCGTGTTTGAAGCCGTAGCCAAACTGCTTGAACCTTATATCCTGAAAGCGGTTAATGCCGATTCGTGCAAGGTTGAACGAATCTGATCGCTCCTCCCGGTATTTATGCCGGGAGATAATCTATGGAATATCTGCGTAAAGCCCTGTCAGCTCAGCAATAAACGCACCTAGCGTCATTAGCTCAGCTCTCACCGCCTCCGGGTATTTTTTGTGCAGAGATGATGGCACGACCAATCTGACACCCGACTCCCGCATCTCCCGATATTGAGCCAGAGAAACTCCCTCCTGGAGTGTAAACAGATGCACCTGATGAATTTTATCGGCCTCATTCAGTATCTGACGCCAGCGATCCTTACAGGTAGTCTTGACTGCCAGCATGCGCAGATTTTCTACGGGAAACTCAGTATCGTGGTAAGCCCCTGCGGAAGGGAAAAGGAAATCGGGTTTTTTATTACCTTCTGTGATGGCCTGCGTCGCAAAGTGTCGCAGGCCGTGCTCAATGAATAGATGCTCCAGGTGCAGTTCCAGCGACTTCCCGGCTCTGGATTTACGGCGATTGCTGACAGAATTGGCCAGCGCAATAAATTCATCCACAGAGCCAAATCCTTTCCGGATGATATCCAGAACATGCAGTTCCTCAACCAATAGAAATATGTCGTACTCCACGCGCCGGCGGTCAAGAAGTTGCTCATCCGGATCAAGGGAATTTTTCACATAATGGCTGGCTGCATACTGAATAATTTCACTTCCCGACGGAAAGCGCAGGTGCCAGTCTTCAGGTAGAATATATTTATGATTTACTGGCGCTTGCTGTAGAGATAGTCCGCCTAGAATCTGTCCTGCGGGGCCGGATATAAGCGCTCCGGGTATAACTTCACCAATAGCGGTCTCAATGACGTCCTCTTCATCAGTGCTGGCGCATACCCAAATATTTACTTCCTTACAGTCCCCCCCTTGCTCATCAAGCTTGAAAGCCAGGAGCGTCAGAGCCCCTGTATTTTCAGGATCCTGAAGTGGGCTGCCTCTACCCCAGCGGGTAATCCTTTTTTCATTCCGGGTTTTACCAAAATGACGGCTGTTATAATAAATTGCCCTGGCTTCGCTGTCAGGGCAATCATGCGATGACACATGTGCGGTGAGAAAAACCGAAGGGTTCAGTTCACGGGTATGGTTGATAGACGGAAAGAGTTTTTCAACGATACCTGAAGGGATATAAAGCCCTACCTGGTGACCACCTGTTGCGCCGGTATCGTTGGCGGAAAGGCGTTTGATGTAGACGAAGTAATTCTCACATGCGATCTCAAGTAGCCAGTTGTGGAAAACCGACATAAGCATCCCCTGTTACCCTGAAACTCTACTCACCATTTTTTCATGATTATATACAAACAGTGTCATTTTCAGAAGACGACTGCACCAGTTGATTGGGCGTAATGGCTGTTGTGCAGCCAGCTCCTGACAGTTCAATATCAGAAGTGATCTGCACCAATCTCGACTATGCTCAATACTCGTGTGCACCAAAGCGAGGTGAGCATGGCGACGGAGGCTCTGTTGCAAAGATTGGCGGCAGTCAGAGGTAGGCTGTCGCTCTGCGCCGATCAGGCGGCTGCTGCGAAATGGTGGTTGAGCATGCCCATGGCCTCCGTCAGCGCCGAGGGCCCAATGCCAAAAGCTCTCTCCACAAGGCGCACCTCGCCCCTGATGCCGGGCTGCAGGCACCAGGGGCGAGCCTGTCCTTTGCGCAGGGCTCGCATGACTTCGAATCCCTTGATCGTGGCATAGGCCGTGGGGATCGATTTGAAACCGCGCACCGGCTTGATCAGTATCTTGAGCTTTCCGTGATCGGCCTCGATCACGTTATTGAGATACTTCACCTGCCGGTGGGCCGTCTCCCGGTCCAGCTTTCCTTCGCGCTTCAATTCGGTGATCGCTGCACCATAGCTCGGCGCTTTGTCGGTATTGAGCGTGGCAGGCTTTTCCCAGTGCTTCAGGCCTCGCAGGGCCTTGCCCAGGAACCGCTTCGCTGCCTTGGCGCTGCGGGTCGGCGACAGGTAGAAATCGATCGTGTCGCCCCGCTTGTCGACTGCCCGGTACAGGTAGGTCCACTTGCCCCGCACCTTGACGTAGGTTTCATCCAGGCGCCAGCTCGGATCAAAGCCACGCCGCCAGAACCAGCGCAGCCGCTTCTCCATCTCCGGGGCGTAGCACTGGACCCAGCGATAGATCGTCGTATGGTCGACCGAAATGCCGCGTTCCGCCAGCATTTCCTCAAGGTCGCGATAGCTGATCGGATAGCGACAATACCAGCGCACCGCCCACAGGATCACATCACCCTGGAAATGGCGCCACTTGAAATCCGTCATCGTTCCGTCCGTCCAATCTCCGCCAAGCATGCTCAAGCTTCACGATTTTTGCAACAGAGCCCACACGAGTATTGAGCATAGTCGAGATTGGTGCAGATCACTTCTGATATTGAACTGTCAGGAGCTGGCTGCACAACAGCCATTACGCCCAATCAACTGGTGCAGTCGTCTTCTGAAAATGACAATCGTGCCACCGGCTCCAGGTCTTATCGAACAGCTCAGACACATGGTCCAAATGCTGGTCGATCCGTTCGGCCAGTTTTTCGATGGCCTCTTGCTTGAGCTTGTCACTTTCCCTGAACTCGATGTTCAAGGCCCTGGCCACCTGGTTGAGGTTCCGGCCGATAGCTCCAAGCTGCCGGCACGATTCCCGTACGGTGTTCACTTCTTCATCAGTGAGGACCGGCATCCGGTTCAACGACCGCAGTCATTTCTGTACCTAAACAGTCCTGCGAATATGTGAGTTTTGACCTAATGAGCCACAAAAACTCATTTTCGCCCACGATAATTTTTCTACTTCCTTTCTTTGGAATGCTCATTTCAATATTCACATAACGTCGCTATCAATCGCGGAAAAGGCGTAGTGCGCGAAGCGAACGAAGCTTTTTGCCGTCGATTGCATAGCTTTGTTAACCCTTTTTCCAAATTTGATAGCAATAGTTAATGTTTGAAGTAAAGTGTTGCTCAAAAACAACTTCGAAGGTATTTGGAATACTCGGGAAGAAAACATCCCCCTCTGGCTCGATGTCGATCGTCGATAAGTGGAGCGTAGAGGCCATGGGTAATGTTTCTCGGTAAATTTCTCCGCCACCAGACACTATAACGTGACCGGTGAATTCAGCTAGCCTGTCCATGGCCTCTTCGATTGACTGAAATACAACTACATTGTCATCATTTGATGTCCAACCTGAGCGGGTAACGACCGCGTATTTCCTATTGGGGAGTGCGCCCATAGATTCAAACGTCTTGCGACCCACCAGAAGCCACTGATTGTAGGTCAATGCTTTAAAAAGTAGCTGCTCCCCTTTCGCGGACCAGGGTATGTCTGGACCGCAACCAATCACGCCGTTTTTCGCTTTCGCAGCCATCAATGATACTTTCAAGGTTCTCATCCTGGGTTAACTTTGTTTTAGGGCGACTGCCCTGCTGCGTAACATCGTTGCTGCTCCATAACATCAAACATCGACCCACGGCGTAACGCGCTTGCTGCTTGGATGCCCGAGGCATAGACTGTACAAAAAAACAGTCATAACAAGCCATGAAAACCGCCACTGCGCCGTTACCACCGCTGCGTTCGGTCAAGGTTCTGGACCAGTTGCGTGAGCGCATACGCTACTTGCATTACAGTTTACGAACCGAACAGGCTTATGTCCACTGGGTTCGTGCCTTCATCCGTTTCCACGGTGTGCGTCACCCGGCAACCTTGGGCAGCAGCGAAGTCGAGGCATTTCTGTCCTGGCTGGCGAACGAGCGCAAGGTTTCGGTCTCCACGCATCGTCAGGCATTGGCGGCCTTGCTGTTCTTCTACGGCAAGGTGCTGTGCACGGATCTGCCCTGGCTTCAGGAGATCGGAAGACCTCGGCCGTCGCGGCGCTTGCCGGTGGTGCTGACCCCGGATGAAGTGGTTCGCATCCTCGGTTTTCTGGAAGGCGAGCATCGTTTGTTCGCCCAGCTTCTGTATGGAACGGGCATGCGGATCAGTGAGGGTTTGCAACTGCGGGTCAAGGATCTGGATTTCGATCACGGCACGATCATCGTGCGGGAGGGCAAGGGCTCCAAGGATCGGGCCTTGATGTTACCCGAGAGCTTGGCACCCAGCCTGCGCGAGCAGCTGTCGCGTGCACGGGCATGGTGGCTGAAGGACCAGGCCGAGGGCCGCAGCGGCGTTGCGCTTCCCGACGCCCTTGAGCGGAAGTATCCGCGCGCCGGGCATTCCTGGCCGTGGTTCTGGGTTTTTGCGCAGCACACGCATTCGACCGATCCACGGAGCGGTGTCGTGCGTCGCCATCACATGTATGACCAGACCTTTCAGCGCGCCTTCAAACGTGCCGTAGAACAAGCAGGCATCACGAAGCCCGCCACACCGCACACCCTCCGCCACTCGTTCGCGACGGCCTTGCTCCGCAGCGGTTACGACATTCGAACCGTGCAGGATCTGCTCGGCCATTCCGACGTCTCTACGACGATGATTTACACGCATGTGCTGAAAGTTGGCGGTGCCGGAGTGCGCTCACCGCTTGATGCGCTGCCGCCCCTCACTAGTGAGAGGTAGGGCAGCGCAAGTCAATCCTGGCGGATTCACTACCCCTGCGCGAAGGCCATCGGTGCCGCATCGAACGGCCGGTTGCGGAAAGTCCTCCCTGCGTCCGCTGATGGCCGGCAGCAGCCCGTCGTTGCCTGATGGATCCAACCCCTCCGCTGCTATAGTGCAGTCGGCTTCTGACGTTCAGTGCAGCCGTCTTCTGAAAACGACAAACAGCCAGAAAGGCTGTTACAGGCGATTTGATCTGCAACCTATTGGTTAAATTAATGTATCAAAAACGATGGTTTTTGTGACAGTCTTGAAAAGTCCTGACTTCTCCCGAAAAATGACTCCCCTCATGTAACAAAACTCGTTACTGTATCAACATAACAATAACCCCATAACTAATTAGCGAGAAAAGAATGAAAATCGGCTATGCACGTAAATCTACGCATCTTCAGGATGTGGCGCACCAGGTTGACGAACTAACAAAAGCTGGATGTGAGCAAATCTATCAGGATCAGACCTCACGTAGCGGCCCAAAGCGCGACAAAAAAGGTGCGCTGGAACTGGAGAACTGCCTGAAAGCATTGCGCGAGGGAGATACCCTAGTAGTTTGGGCACTAGATCGGCTCGGTGGTTCATTGGGTCAAGTCATTACTTTACTCGACGACCTGAAGAAACGCGGAATAACTTTCATAGCCATCAAGGACAGAATAGACACAAATGCGCCAGTTATAGGGGAAATCTATACTCATCTGATGGCGATATTCTCTAGCTTTGAACGCAACCGCAATATTGAAAGAACGCGCTCAGGCCTTGCAGCTGCACGCGCAAGGGGCCGTGTGGGAGGGAGAAAACCGTCACTTTCTGAAGAAGATGTTAAACAAATTACCCATATAATGCGCCTACTT
>NZ_JAGRQY010000128.1:0-13153 GCF_018223905.1 Klebsiella sp. 28 | reverse complement strand
AAGTTCGATTTATTCAACAAAGCCATTTTGGGACTGGATATTCCTCTCTCAACTATCTAAGAGAATTTCCATTTGATGCGATTAAGTTAGACAGAACATTCATTAGTGGTATTGCCCACGTTGCACGGGACTTATCTATTGTAAGAAGCATAGTGTCTCTTGGAAAAGCTTTCAGTTTAGGTATAGTCGCAGAAGGTGTGGAAAATAATGAACAGTTTGAATTGCTAAAAAATATGAATTGCGATGAATTTCAAGGTTATTATTATTCGAAGCCTTTGTCAGGTGATCAACTGATTGATTTTTTGAGGGGCCAAAAAAAATAGGGCTGTATGTCCTATTTTTTCATATACTATCGTTTTCCCTTTTTAATTTCATACATTCTTTCGTCTGCATCCTGCATGATAGCAGAGCATTCAGTATGAATTTCCTCATCATATTCAATAATCCCTGCAGAAAAATCTATGTTGTATTTTTTTTGAGAATTAAGATTGTAGCTGGTAATCCCGGCCCTCAATTTATGAAGGAATTCTTCTGCTTCTTTATAGGTTGACTCGGGTAATAGAACACCAAATTCATCACCTCCTAATCTTGCAACAACGCTTTTTGAACTACTAAGATCTTCCAGCATATCTGCAAAATTGCAAAGTACTTCATTACCTTCTGAATGACCGAAGTTATCATTGATTGGTTTAAAATTATCGAGATCTATGATCAGAACACAGAATGTTTTTTTCTTTTTTTTGGCTTTTCTTAACGATTCATCCGTCATTAGGGCGAAAGAACGCCGGTTACATATACCTGTCAAAGGATCAGTAGTTGCTTCGTTTATTATTCTAAACTCATCCTCTACGATTTCTGCTAAATCTTTAAGCAATAAGAAGTCATCTCTGGTTAATACTCTTGGTTCTGTATCAATAATACATATTGTTCCAGCTATCTCACCATCTGGCAGTCTTACGGGATGCCCTGCATAAAACCGGATATAAGGATCATTTTTAACTAATTTATTTTCTTTGAATCTTGGATCAAGGCTTGCATCGGGCACTATTAATGGTTCACTAAGATCTACTGCTATTGTACAAAATGAATCACTTCTATCTGTCTCTTTTATCTTCAGCCCATAACATGACTTAAACCATTGCCTGTCTCTATCAATTAATGAAACAAGTGCTATTGGTACATCAAAGAGTTTGGTGGCAATCCTCGTCAATCTGTCAAATCGTTCTTCATATTTTGTATCAAGGATCCCCATAGAATATAATGATAATAACCTGTTCTCTTCTTTATGGTTTGTCATAATTTTCATCTTGAGTGGTTATTGCAGGGTAGTGTTGGTTATCGCTATCTTATCAGAATTGTCCTGGAACTCAATAATCCCAATATCTCATAATCATATAAAACTTAACAAGTTTCCAATAAATCATGATGAATAGTGAACTGTTACATCTAATCATCTGTGACCTGAAGCGCTCATTATACACTTCCATGTATTCAGAATGCATAATGATTTGTATATTAAAAATCGCCATAACTTACAATGACTTATTTTTTGTGGCACAATTAAAGCGCATCTGTTCAAATAAATGTAAAGACATTAATGCTTGATCTTCATGGTTTCTTATGAAAACCAGTGGCTGAAGAAACGTATGGCAGTTCTGAATCTGAACAAGACGAGACGGCATGAAAGGTTCAAGAAAATTGTCCAGGAAGGTACATAGTTTCCTTATCCAATATTTTCTACTGAGGGTATATTGTATCAGCTTAAGACAGGAACTGTTGATACAGAACAGAAAAGTTCAACACAGCCTGAATCTGCGCGACGCTAAATTTTTTCCTTCTGGCGAACCAACAAACAGCCCGTTTATAGAGAGATTCTGCAGACGACAAAAGGATTAATCCCTGAAATTGCACTGAATTGTCACCTGAAGATGTGCAGGACAAGCCAGATTACTCTTACAAGGGATACCATCGTAATTTAGCAAAAACACCTAAGACCTAAACGACAGCTAAGTACATAGTGCCGGACGGATCATGATTTTTTATTTAACTTACGGACTTCATTTTTCAGCAATTATCTTTTCTCTTCTGTTGTAAACTTATGAAAGCGTTACGCGAAATCCCGCAAGGTTACAGGGGTGTACCAGGCCGGAAATCGCGTAGCGCTCTCTTCTCTTCTGTTTCCTGCCTAACATGTACATCCTGGCATTACTCCAATTCTCCCAAAAACCGTAAAACAGCCATCAACCCGCGTCATTACTGGCTTCATGGAGGATCTGAGCAGAAAAAGGATCCTTTACGTATTTGGTTTTACCCGCAATAATGCGGGATAAGACAACAAAAGGATCCGCGCGCTGCGATTTATTGTCATGGCAGGATCGGCCCGTCAGGTGCAAAATACCTGTATCCATAAACAGTGCGTGCGCTACGTGAAAAATAACTCATGAACAGCATCATTCCCCTGCAGAATTCACCAGAACGCGTCTCCCTGCTGCCGATCGCCCCGGGCGTTGATTTTGCGACCGCGGTGGCACTCCGGCGGATGGCCACCTCAACAGGTGCCACGCCGGCTTACCTCCTGGCGCCGGAAGTGAGCGCCCTCCTCTGGTATATGCCTGACCAGCGTCACCACATGTTGTTCGCCACCATGTGGAATACCGGGATCCGTATCGGTGAAGCCCGGACGCTCACCCCGGAATCGTTCGACCTGGATGGTCTGCGCCCGTTTGTTAGGGTGCTGTCGGAGAAAGTGCGCGCGCGGCGCGGGCGGCCACCAAAAGATGAAGTGCGACTGGTGCCGCTGACGGATGCCAGTTTTGTGCGTCAGATGGAAAGCTGGATGGTCACCACCCGCCCCCGCCGGCGTGAGCCGTTATGGCCGGTCACGGATGAGACAATGCGCAACTGGCTGAAACATGCGGTGAAGCGGGCTGAAGCTGACGGCGTGCATTTTTCGATCCCCGTGACGCCGCATACTTTCCGTCACAGCTATATTATGCACATGCTTTATCACCGGCAGCCCAGGAAGGTCATCCAGGCACTGGCCGGGCATAAGGATCCGCGCTCGATGGAAGTCTATACCCGGGTATTTGCGCTGGACATGGCTGCCACCCTGGCCGTTCCCTTTACCGGTGACGGTCGCGATGCCGCGGAGATCCTTCGCTCCCTGCCCCCGGCCGGCTGAGATTGGCACGCCTGGCATGACGTCCTGTATTCCGCTAATACGGAATACAGGAGCAGAGCGCATTCAGCCCCCTCCCTGCTCCAGCACACCAGTCCATCATGCTGATGACTGAACCGCCGTGGTCTTACCCGGTGACCTGCAATCCTGCAGGCATCAACATACCGCAGACAAGACAGGGCACAATGCAGGCATTCTGGCCGTGCATCCCACGGTGCGTTATTTCCTGAAAGCTCAGCGAATCATCCCGTTAACTGCGACAGTCATTGACCATCTGTGGCCCACATTTTTCTGCCATCCGGCTCCCGTTTCCTGATCGCATTTAGCAGCGTGAAGCTGGCGCCGGGTTATACAAACAGCTGCAGTCTCATCCTGCCGGGCTAAATCTGCAGTACACAGGGGAACGGATACCATCAGGTAACATGACCGTCTCAGCATCCGATTGAGATCTTCGTAAGGGGTATAGAGCTTTACTGAAAAATTGACTGTGGCATGTTATCACCCATGAAATAGTGAACAGACCAGGGAATACCCCCGTTAAACCCGCATGCCGTAGTCAATATCTGCGTATCAAGACCCGAAATCACATATTACAGTCAATATTGTTCGATCCGGGCAGACATGATAGAGAATAAATATTGACTGCGGTATGCGTGATGCATATCACAGTCAATGGAATGTCCTTAGCGGCATACGGCAGTCATGATATGCATATCGCAGTCAATTTTCTGGCTTCATCGCTGAGAGGGCTTCAGCCAGTTTAAGAGGATCGATGCCCGCAGCCTTCAGCGCCTTAATGACTTCGTCATAATTTTGCTCTGGCGCCTTCTCTTCTTCCTCATTGCGCGGAACCTTCACAGGGCCACTGATGAGTTTGGGGTTGCGATAATGCACGCTGAAATAGGTGGCTCGGCCACGTTTAAACTCGGTGTAATCCAGATAACCAATATCCCGCAGCTGCTCCATCGCCTTACGCACCGTGTGGTTCTGCGTATAGACATTTGAGGTGAGATTCAGCCGCTCACGCATCCGTTTCATGGAAATAGGTGCAGGATTCTGGGGAAGACTTTCGATGTAGGTATAAAGCGCCTGGGCTGATTCCTTGCGCTGCAGGGCGTCAATGGCTTTCAGCCGCAGCAGTACCCTTCTGTCCATGTGGTAAAGCTCAAACAGCTTAGGTTCAGCCTTGATCTCAACGATATCCTCGTTGATGTCATAATAGGCTGACTGCACCAGATGGGTGGTCCATCCTTTGGTCTCGCTCTGGAACTTCAACGTAACCGAGGCGAGTTTAAACAGGGAATTACTGATGCGATCGCGCATTTTTTTGTTTGAACGACGGGAGTCAAATCCGCACATCTTAACGAATTCGACGAACGACAGTTCCAGGGTGTCACTTTTTACCCCATACTCCGACATGGAGCGAATTATCCCCAGCCAGACTTTAAAATCCGTGTCCATATCAAGACGCGAACCGGTGATCTTAACGTCAGTGTACCCTTCGCTTTTGGCAATGGACAGCTGTACAAGCTCCTCAGTCGCGTCTGTAACGTTTTTCCGGTTCGCCTTGCTCTTCCCTGTTGATTTCAGAGTTGGGACGAAGAGACCGAGTCTCATGAGCGCTACTGGCTGCACGGTACTGGTGCTGTTGACATCCAGCTTAACAACTTCGCCGGTTGTCTTATCAACTTCCTGAAGGTTCAGAAGTAAGCTGTTATTTTCGCTCGTCATCTTGATCCTCAACGGTTATCCACAAAAGGATGTAGTAATACGTATCGCAGTCAACGGATATACATACCTCTGTAAATACCGTTGCATATCACAGTATTAGATTATGCATATAACAGTCAACATTTTACATTCCGCAGTCGATCCAGACAGACGTTAAAGCCAGTTACAGCGCATGCTGGAGCGATCCGGGGATCTCTTTTGGATCTCACTATGATCTCCTTGGGATCAATTATTGGATCGAGACCATGAATAACCCAGATACAAGGCCGGAAGCGCCATACCAGATATCCAGAACCCTGGCCTGATTTTCCTGAATACGCTCTGGAAGATTGAGATCTACAGGTACAACAATGAAACATTGACTGCGGTATGCTGAGTCGTCTTTCCTCTTTCTCGACACAGATGCGGTAAGCATCATACCATAGTCAATATATTACATACCGCAGTCAATTTCATTATAACTGGCTTATCCAGAGCCATCTTTAGCAACCCGACGTACGTGCAATCTGTGAATTCTGTGATTTTCCGCTTCCTCGCCGCTTTCTCACTCCGTGAGATCGCTTACTGCGGCGAGCGGCAGTGATTAATATTGACTGCGGTATGTACTCTTTTGTAATCCCCTGCGTTCTTTGCATCACCCAATGCGGTTCACTTTGCACTTTTTCGTGCACTTTGCGTTTTTATTGTTGCTTTGCAATAAATTCCAAGATTTAATAAAATAATGCAAAGTGAAGATTAAAGGATGTTCAGTATGGGACTCATGGATACACTCAACCAGTGCATAAGTGCTGGTCATGAAATGACGAAAGCAATCGCCATTGCGCAGTTTAATGATGACAGTCCGGAAGCCCGGAAAATAACCCGGCGCTGGAGGATTGGTGAAGCAGCTGATTTAGTTGGCGTGTCATCTCAGGCTATCAGGGATGCCGAGAAAGCTGGCCGGCTGCCGCACCCTGATATGGAAACCCGTGGGAGAGTTGAGCAACGCGTTGGTTATACCATCGAGCAAATCAATCACATGCGGGATGTATTTGGTACACGACTGCGCCGTGCTGAAGATGCGTTTCCGCCGGTGATTGGTGTTGCTGCTCACAAAGGTGGTGTTTACAAAACCTCAGTATCCGTTCACCTGGCTCAGGATCTTGCTCTGAAAGGACTCCGTGTTCTGCTTGTTGAAGGCAATGACCCACAGGGAACTGCTTCTATGTATCACGGATGGGTGCCCGATCTTCATATTCATGCTGAGGACACTCTCCTGCCCTTTTATCTTGGGGAAAAGGATGACGCCAGCTACGCTATAAAGCCCACCTGCTGGCCTGGCCTTGATATCATCCCGTCCTGTCTGGCACTGCACCGCATTGAAACCGAGCTGATGGGGAAATTTGACGAAGGCAAATTACCTGCTGACCCGCACCTGATGCTCCGTCTGGCCATTGAAACTATCGCTCATGATTATGATGTGATAGTTATCGACAGTGCACCCAACCTTGGTATCGGTACGATAAATGTTGTATGCGCTGCTGATGTACTGATTGTCCCTACTCCGGCAGAGCTTTTCGACTACACCTCCGCACTGCAGTTTTTCGATATGCTGCGTGACCTGCTTAAGAACGTGGATCTTAAAGGCTTTGAGCCAGATGTCCGTATTCTGCTTACTAAATACAGTAATAATAACGGCTCGCAGTCCCCGTGGATGGAAGAACAAATTCGGGATGCCTGGGGAAGCATGGTCCTTAAAAATGTTGTGCGCGAAACGGATGAAGTCGGTAAAGGTCAGATCCGTATGAGAACCGTTTTTGAACAGGCTATTGATCAACGTTCTTCAACTGGCGCCTGGC
This sequence comes from Klebsiella sp. 28, assembly GCF_018223905.1. NCBI lineage: Bacteria > Pseudomonadati > Pseudomonadota > Gammaproteobacteria > Enterobacterales > Enterobacteriaceae > Klebsiella > Klebsiella sp. 28. The sequence goes on along the minus strand of NZ_JAGRQY010000128.1, from coordinate 6,406 downwards.
GTAATGCCCTCTCTATATGGGAACCTGTTTGCAATGAGATTTTTGATCGTCTGATTAAACCACGCTGGGAGATTAGATAATGAAGCGTGCTCCTGTCATTCCAAGACATACCACACATACTCAATCGACTGAAGATACTTCATCACCGGCGCCAGCCGCACCTATGGTGGATTCATTAATTGCGCGCGTGGGTGCTATGGCCCGAGGTAATGCTATCTCTCTTCCGGTATGTGGACGGGAAGTAAAATTTACCCTTGAGGTGCTCCGGGGAGACTCTGTTGAGAGCGCTTCACGCGTATGGTCAGGCAATGAGCGCGATCAGGAACTACTTACCGAAGATGCTCTGGATGATCTCATTCCTTCATTTTTACTGACCGGTCAGCAGACTCCAGCTTTCGGCCGCCGGGTTTCTGATGTCATAGAAATTGCAGACGGCAGCCGTCGCCGTAAAGCCGCAATCCTGACGGAAAGTGATTATCGCGTTCTGGTTGGTGAACTGGACGATGAGCAGATGGCTGCATTGTCCCGACTGGGTAACGATTATCGGCCGACGAGTGCTTATGAACGTGGCCTGCGTTATACAAGCCGGCTGCAGAATGAGTTTGCAGGAAATATTTCTGCGCTTGCCGATGCGGAAAACATCTCTCGTAAGATCATTACCCGCTGTATTAATACGGCCAAACTGCCTAAATCCGTTGTTGCCCTGTTTGCACATCCTGGAGAACTGTCTGCCCGGTCAGGTGAAGCCCTTCAGAAGGCTTTTGCAGATAAAGAAGAATTACTGAAGCAGCAGGCTGAGACTCTCCACGATCAGAAGAAAGCGGGACTAATCTTTGAAGCTGAAGAGGTCATTAGTCTTTTAACATCCGTACTGAAACAATCTCCCTCTCCAAGGGTTAATCTGAGCTCACGTCATCAGTTTGCTCCAGGGGCAACAGCATTGTATAAGGGCGATAAAATGGTGCTTAATCTGGATAGGTCCCGCATTCCTGTGGAGTGTATAGAGAAAATAGAAGCCATTCTTAAGGAGCTTGAGAAACCAGGAGTCTGATGCGGACACGCTTTAGTCTACGGTTATCTCCCTTTACTTCATTTCCTTTCTCACAGGCCAGAAAACATAACTGGCCTAAATATTCTCTCTGAGACCACGGTCCCACCTGCATCGTCGGTCAGGTTATCTTTCTGGGACCACGGTCCCACCTGCGTCGTCGGTCAGCTTAGCTGCCTGGGACCACGGTCCCACCTGCGTCGTCGGTCAGGTTATCTTTCTGGGACCACGGTCCCACCTGCATCGTCGGTCAGGTTATCTTTCTGGGACCACGGTCCCACCTGCATCGTCGGTCAGCTTAGCTGCCTGGGACCACGGTCCCACCTGCATCGTCGGTCAGGTTATCTTTCTGGGACCACGGTCCCACCTGCGTCGTCGGTCAGCTTAGCTGCCTGGGACCACGGTCCCACCTGCATCATTGTTTAGGTTTCCAGCCTGGGACCACGGTCCCACCTGCATCGTTGGTCAGGTTATCAGCCTGGGACCATGGTTGCATTGATGTCAATGACGAACTGATTTTTGACATGATTGCATCACGAAGAGCGGAATAATCTTGCAGCAGAACTGAAATATCTGGCGATTGAATAGTAATGGATCGGGATTAGAGCCGAGTATACTGAGTACAATTTGTCAAATTTCGCAGTGTATTCGGTTTAATCTCCTCCAGTTTTTAAAGGTCAATTGCTGCCGCTACGCGCTGTTCAGACCTTCGTCCGGCAAGTAACCAATCCAGGCTATTTTCACAACCCAGGGTGAATAACATCATTCCGTCATCAGCATAGCCACATCATGCATTTCGTCACACTGTATGATCTGGGGATTTCAGAGACATTACTTATCACAGGTTATGCAGATGAATAAGACTCAATAGATTGTTTATCCACAGTGACGGGGATATACATGTGGGTAGCTTCTTGAAAGACTTATGATGTAAATCCAGCCTCTTGACTCTCACATTGCCAATATATAGCTCGTGACCTGCTCCCCGTTGATTAGTACACCCCGATGTTAGTAATGTCTTCATAAGCCACATGAGGACATCCCCATGAAGAAGCGTTTTTCCGACGAACAGATCATCAGTATTCTCCGCGAAGCCGAAGCTGGGGTACCCGCCCGTGAACTCTGCCGCAAGCATGCCATTTCCGATGCCACGTTTTACACCTGGCGTAAGAAGTATGGCGGTATGGAGGTGCCTGAAGTTAAGCGCCTGAAGTCGCTTGAGGAAGAGAACGCCAGACTCAAGAAGCTGCTTGCCGAAGCCATGCTGGATAAAGAGGCGCTTCAGGTGGCTCTTGGGCGAAAGTACTGACGACAGACCAGAAGCGGGAAGCCGTGATGCTGATGTGTGATGCGACCGGTATGTCGCAACGTCGTGCCTGCAGGCTTACAGGTTTATCCCTGTCGACCTGCCGCTATGAGGCTCACCGTCCGGCTGCTGATGCGCATTTATCAGGGCGCATCACTGAGCTGGCACTGGAGCGCAGGCGTTTTGGCTACCGTCGTATTTGGCAGTTGCTGCGCCGTGAAGGGCTTCATGTTAATCATAAGCGCGTGTACCGGCTTTATCACCTCAGTGGCCTGGGCGTAAAACGCAGAAGACGTCGTAAAGTGCTGGCAACAGAACGTCTGCCGCTGCTCCGTCCGGCGGCGCCCAATCTGACCTGGTCGATGGATTTCGTCATGGACGCACTTTCCACCGGTCGCAGGATCAAGTGTCTTACCTGCGTCGATGATTTCACAAAGGAATGCCTGACGGTCACTGTTGCCTTTGGGATTTCAGGCGTTCAGGTCTCGCGTATTCTGGACAGCATTGCACTGTTTCGAGGCTATCCGGCGACGATAAGAACTGACCAGGGGCCGGAGTTCACTTGCCGTGCACTGGATCAATGGGCCTTTGAGCATGGTGTTGAGTTGCGCTTAATCCAGCCGGGAAGCCAACGCAGAACGGATTTATTGAGAGCTTTAACGGACGATTTCGCGATGAATGCCTGAATGAGCACTGGTTCAGCGATATCGTTCACGCAAGGAAAATCATTAATGACTGGCGGCAGGATTATAACGAGTGTCGTCCACATTCAGCACTGAATTATCAGACGCCATCAGAGTTTGCAGCACGGTGGCGAAATGGAAAATGTGAAGGTAAACAAACCGACCTTACTAACTGACGGTTGTATCTAATCCTGGGGGCAGGTCACTCGACTAACTTCATAATGGCGCGCCAAAAATTAGTAAAAAATTACCATATGGCTGTCATTGAATTTGTGAAGGTGAGTACCATGCCGACATCGGCAAAGGTACAAAAGAGTAGTATTGTTCCAATGTTAGAGCTAAAGCATGTCTAAAGTAGCAATTGCTGGGATAATGCTAAGGCAGCATCGTTTCTTGTTTACTCATATAAGTGCGTGTAAGGAAGTGAATATATCAAGCCCGGGCCATGGCCCGGCAGGATATATTTGATTACATTGAAGTGCCCTGCAATCATATCTGACGCCACAACTTCCTCTATGGATTAAGCCCGAAGACTTTCTAATAGGCCTCTCTGCGAGGATGAAATTTGTCTACGGATGAGGGGACAGTACAACAAGCAAACAGGACCTCATATTACTGGCTGGAAGCCAAGCTTTCTTTTACCGGGTATTGAATTTTGTTTTACAGTATATGCAAGCGCTTTAACGGGATATCGTCCGCTTTGTGAAAAAAGCGGAAGTAGCTAATCACAGTTTGAGTGGAGCAACTGAATGAAGGTCCTGTTTGTTCTGCGTACCAGACACAATCACTCAGACAGTGGCTTATTTAAAATATGTTAATGAAACCTAAGCAAGAGAACTGAAATGGACAAATTGTTAAATATGCTGCGTTATAAGAGTGAGGGGTCTGATATTGACTTCAAATCTACCCAGTACCGCTTTAACAATGGTTCTGAGGGTAATGACTCCAACTTATTGATAGTGTTTTATGTTCAGATAATGCCCGATGACTTTGTCATGCAGCTCCACCGATTTTGAGAACGACAGCGACTTCCGTCCCAGCCGTGCCAGGTGCTGCCTCAGATTCAGGTTATGCCGCTCAATTCGCTGCGTATATCGCTTGCTGATTACGTGCAGCTTTCCCTTCAGGCGGGATTCATACAGCGGCCAGCCATCCGTCATCCATATCACCACGTCAAAGGGTGACAGCAGGCTCATAAAACGCCCCAGCGTCGGCATAGTGCGTTCACCGAATACGTGCGCAAACCGTCTTCCGGAGCCTGTCATACGCGTAAAACAGCCAGCGCTGGCGCGATTTAGCCCCGACATAGCCCCACTGTTCGTCCATTTCCGCGCAGACGATGACGTCACTGCCCGGCTGTATGCGCGAGGTTACCGACTGCGGCCTGAGTTTTTTAAGTGACGTAAAATCGTGTTGAGGCCAACGCCCATAATGCGGGCGGTTGCCCGGCATCCAACACCATTCATGGCCATATCAATGATTTTCTGGTGCGTACCGGGTTGAGAAGCGGTGTAAGTGAACTGCAGTTGCCATGTTTTACGGCAGTGAGAGCAGAGATAGCGCTGATGTCCGGCGGTGCTTTTGCCGTTACGCACCACCCCGTCAGTAGCTGAACAGGAGGGACAGCTGATAGAAACAGAAGCCACTGGAGCACCTCAAAAACACCATCATACACTAAATCAGTAAGTTGGCAGCATCACCGAAGATCGCGGGCGGAAACATCCAGATCACCGTCACCTCAGTTCGCAATGGAAACGTGAAATTCCAGCACGTTCAGGTGCATTATGAGCCGAACACGATCTATGGCCATGCAGACTTTACTGCGAACCTCTCTAAAGCCCAGCAAACGACGCTGCGGCAGCTCTATGACGGCTGCAACCCGCGCCCGAGGCGCGACCTACTGCGTGGTGGAGCCGATCGCCTGCAAGTCGGGGCGATGGAGTTTCAGTGCTCCCCTGAAGAGCTATTGTCGGGATTGATTGAAACGATCTACGCTATGCGAAACGCCCTACTACACGGCGAAGTAGACCCCGACCCGAGGGTACTGTCTTGCTATGAGCCAGCTTATCGGATCGTAATGCTGTTTCTAGGCTGCGTGAGATAAGCAGGAGATGTACCCTGTGTTCATATTTTTTAGATATGGCATTAGTCATGGCATTGATATTTTATTTGATATTTAATCTAAGTAAATTAATATGATATATAGGCAGTTGATAATAGAGTGGGAGTGAGGCTATTATTTAGCCTATTGTTTTATTTGATTTAGTGAGTGCCATTGATGATATGACTGCATTATCAATGGCATTTTTTATGGTTTAAGGCCGACGCTGAATCGAAGATATAGCAAATACCATGTGACCGTATCAGCAAATGCCATGGTATCGACAACCGGGTGCATTGCAGCGCTGTGCTGATGCCATCGATGCTCGCTTTGATCAGAACCGCTCTCTCGACCCTTGCCCCAGATCGTTAAATATGCGCCAGAGGAGCACCTCGTGATAGAAATTGTGAACAAGACAGCCGCCACTCGGAATCGAAGTATCCATATAGGTGAATAAAGTTTGCGGAAAATACGCTGAGAAAATAGAAAAGCGTCAATGAAGGGACATAGGAATGGCGATTAACGGAGAGAACGGTGTTAGTGCAGTCACCGTGGATGAACTACTCAAGCAAGGCCTTCGGATACCGAACTATCAACGCCCATACAGTTGGGATGTATCGACTGCTCTACAACTGGTGGATGATATCAGCGAAGCTCTTCGAGATACCGAACGAAAAGATATTCCCTATGTTTTGGGTGCAATCATTCTTCACGATGATGGTGAGTATCTCAATGTAGTCGACGGGCAGCAGCGCCTGCTGACTTTGCGAATGATTCTTGCGGCCTTAGATCCGATAAATCATCAAATTTCGATGTCTGGTAACAGCGACACTCCTGTCTCCCTAGTTTGGATAGAGCTTCAAAGGCGCCTGTCGCAGTTGGAAGATAAAAAAGAGTTTTTGGATTTTATCTGTCACAAATGTCAGTTGGTGCGTATTGTGACGGACGATATTGATGAGGCATTTCGTGTCTTTGATTCCCAGAACTATCGCGGCAAACCGCTTGCCCCTCACGACTTGCTCAAAGCACACCACCTGCGCGAAATGCACGATGAGTCCGCTGCTATGAAAGTGGCTGTCGTTGAGGCTTGGGAAGCCGTAAACGATGAGGATCTGGACAGGCTTTTTTCTACTTTTTTATACCGGATATCCAAGTGGTCACGAGGCGAAAGCTCGCTCGAATTTACTATTCGGGACATCGGCATGTTCAAGGGCATTTCATCACGATCCCACAGGTCATTTTCGCGGCACTGTTGCAAATAGTCGGTG
>NZ_JAGRQY010000127.1:0-23656 GCF_018223905.1 Klebsiella sp. 28 | reverse complement strand
GGTCAGCGCCATTGGCGTCGGCGCGGTCTCGCCGGGGGATGCGTTTATTTCGCTCGGCACCTCCGGGGTGCTGTTTGTGGTGACCGATGCCTATCGTCCGGCGCCGCAGTCGGCGGTACATGCGTTTTGTCACGTGCTGCCGAACCTGTGGCACCAGATGAGCGTCATGCTGAGCGCCGCCAGCTGTTTGCAGTGGTTCTGCCGTCTGACCGGCACCACGGAGGTGGCGCTGCTGGCGGAGATTGCCGAGCTAAGCGAGGAGGATAAAGCCAACGCGCCGTTCTTCCTGCCCTATCTCTCCGGGGAACGAACCCCGCATAACGATCCTGACGCGCGCGGCATCTTCTGGGGCATGACCCACGCCAGCCTGCGCGCGCAGCTCGGCTACGCGGTGCTGGAGGGGGTGAGCTTTGGGATCAACGACGGCCTGCAGGCATTGAAAGAGAGCGGGACGCCGATCGCGCAGTGCTCGCTGGTGGGCGGGGGCGCCCGCAGCCCGTTCTGGGCCCAGCTGCTGGCCGATATTCTCGCTATGCCGGTGGTGACCCACAAAGGCGGAGAGACCGGCGGCGCACTGGGCGCGGCGCGGCTGGCCTGCCTGGCGGCGGGCAAACCCATTGCCGCGGTGTGTGAAAAACCGGAAGTCTGGCAGACCTGGCGTGCGGATCCCATTCGCCACCACACCCTGATGCAACGCTACGCGCAGTTTAAAGCCCTGTATTTAAACGATCTGCACTATCGACAGCACTGATTTTCATCATAACCGCCGCTTCGTTGCACGTCGCGGAGCGGCCACCCTGTACCCTGAAAACGAGGTCATTATGTCTATCAATAATAAACAGTGGCTCGGTTTACCCCTGAACCTGCTCTGGGGATACATCGCCATTGCCGTATTTATGACCGGCGACGGTTTTGAATTAGCCTTTCTGTCGCACTATATCAAAGCGCTCGGCTTCTCTCCGGCGGAGGCCTCCTTTGCCTTTACCCTCTACGGCCTGGCCGCTGCGCTGTCGGCGTGGATTTCCGGGGTGGTGGCGGAAATTATCACCCCGCTGAAAACGATGATGATTGGCNNTTCGGCAGCTATATTCCGAGCTTTACCATTCCGCACATTGGCGAAATGGGTACCCTGTGGCTGGCGCTGGCCTTCTGCCTTACCGGGGGGGTGATTGCTCTGGCTTCCCTGCGCCATATTCAAACGCCGCAGCATATGCAGAATCTCACCACCCGTGAGAAGTTTGCCGAGCTGGGACGCGCCGCGACGCTGCTCTATACCAACCGCAATATTCTGCTGTCGAGCATGGTCAGGATCATCAATACCCTCTCGCTGTTCGGGTTTGCGGTGATTATGCCGATGATGTTCGTTGATGAGCTGGGCTTTACCACTTCAGAATGGCTTCAGGTGTGGGCGGTCTTCTTCTTCACCACCATTTTCTCTAACGTGCTGTGGGGCATTTTGGGTGAAAAACTGGGCTGGATGAAGGTGGTGCGCTGGTTCGGCTGCATCGGGATGGCGCTCTCCAGCCTGGCGTTTTACTACATCCCTCAGCACTTTGGCCACAGCTTTGCGATGGCGCTGATCCCGGCCATCGCCCTGGGGATCTTTGTCGCCGCCTTCGTGCCGCTGGCCGCCGTGTTCCCGGCGCTGGAGCCGAAGCATAAAGGCGCGGCCATTTCGGTCTATAACCTGTCGGCGGGGATGTCTAACTTTCTCGCTCCGGCGATTGCCGTGGTGCTGCTGCCGTTCTTCAGCACCATTGGGGTAGTCATCGCCTATACCGCATTGTACGTGGTGGCCTTTTTCCTCTGTGCGTTTATCCGCGTGGAGCAGCCGGGATTTTCCCACAAGGAAGCGACTGCCCGTGAGCAGGTTGAATTCTCTTAAGGTGATGCGGCGGGCATGGGCTCCATGCCAGCCTTAATGAGGTGAACGAATGAGTATGCAGGCGGTTATTTTTGACATGGATGGCGTGATTATTGATTCCGAGGCGCTGTGGCGCCAGGCGCAGATTGACGCCCTTGCGCAATGGGGAGCAACGGCGAGCGTGGCTGAGTGTGAAACCCTGACCAAGGGCAAGCGTCTCGACGAAATCGCCGACACCTGGTGCCGCTATTTTCAGCTTAACTTTGCCCCATCGCTGCTGGAAGAGGCCATATTGCAGCGCATCACCGGCCTGATTGCCGCCGATGGCGAGCCGATGCGTGGGGTGCAGGAGGCGTTAGGCTATTTTCGCGCTGCCGGCTATAAAATTGCGCTCGCCACGTCATCATCCCGCCAGGTTATCGCCGCCGTGCTGAACAAGCTTTCGCTCTGGCACTTTTTTGACGCGATCTCCAGCGCGGATGATGAACCACGCGGCAAACCGCACCCGGCGGTGTACCTCACGACGCTGCGGAAGCTCAATCTCAACGCCAGCCAGTGTCTGGTGATTGAGGATAGCTTTACCGGCTTTTGCGCGGCCCAGTCGGCGGGGATTGCCACGATAGTGATTGCAGAAGATAGCCAGCACGCGCGTTTCCAGGCCGCCGCTGGCCGCTATCAAACCTTACCTGAACTGCTGGAAGCGCTTAGCGCGGAGCCAGCGGCAGCGGTTTAAGTCAGCCATTTGTGGGCGCAGACATTCCCGGGATGTAGCTGGTCGGTTAATCTCTTCTCTGCGCTCACGCCCTTTTTTCTCCTGGTCGATCTGCCTCACATTTCGCTCATCTTTTGTGAAAACAGTCACGTCTTGTTGTGCCAATGCCCAAATTTATGGCCTTGCTTAGCGGTGTTTGTCCGAGGCACTACTACGAAGTTGTGCTTAGATTATATATTGAAACGTATTTTCAATAATGTGAAACCGCTTTGCCGATCTGCTTATGTCGATCGGATTTGGCCGTGATAAGGACCGAGCATGAAAATTGAATCTGTGAATGTCACCGTTTTCCAATATCCCACTCGTCGGGTTTCCGACAGCGCCGGGCACTCCCATCCGGGGGTTGAAAGCATGGCCAAAATGGCGATGCTGACCATCACCGCTGATGATGGGGCGCAGGGCTTTTCGTTTGCGCCTCCGGAAGTCGTGCGCCCGTTCGTGGTGAATACTTTTTTTCGCAAAGTGCTGGTGGGACAGGACCCGTTTAACCGTGAGCGTATCTGGCAGGATCTTAACCACTGGCAGCGCGGCAGCGCACATCAGCTAACGGAGCGCGCGCTGTCGTTTGTTGAACAGGCGCTGTGGGACCTGATCGGCCGCAGCCTTAAGATGCCGGTTTATAAGCTGCTCGGCGGCTATCGCGACACTGTCCCGGCTTACGGTAGCACCATGTGCGGCGACGATCTGCCGGGCGGCCTGTCGACCCCGGAAGAGTATGCCGCTTTTGCTGAGAAGCTGGTCGCCCGCGGCTACAAGGCCATCAAACTGCACACCTGGATGCCGCCAATCTCTTTTGCGCCCAATCCCAAAATGGACATTAAAGCCTGCGCGGCGGTGCGCGAAGCCGTAGGGCCGGATATTGACCTGATGATTGATGGCTATCACTGGTACAGCCGCGCCGAGGCGCTGTGGATCGGCAAAGAGCTGGAAAAACTCAATTTCGCCTGGTTTGAAGAGCCGATGGAGGAGGATTCGATGTCCTCCTATGCGTGGCTGGCGGAAAACCTGTCGATTCCCATCGTCGGGCCGGAGAGCTTCGGCGGCAAGCACCACATGCGCGCCGAATGGGTGAAAGCCGGGGCCTGCGACATTCTGCGCGCCGGCGCTAACGGCGTGGGGGGGATTACACCGACCATGAAGGTGGCGGCGCTGGCGGAATCTTTCGGCATGGATTGCGAAGTCCACGGCAACGGAGCGGCAAGCCTGGCGGTGGTGGGCGCGATCCGCAACTGCCGCTGGTACGAGCGCGGCCTGCTGCATCCGTTCCTCGACTACGATGAACCGGCGGCCTATCTCAACAGCATTGTCGACCCGATGGATGACCAGGGATTTGTGCATTTGTCACAACGTCCGGGTCTCGGTGAAGACATTAATTTTGCGTATATCGAAGCCAATACCGTTAGCCACGACTGATTTAAAAAAATAAATACCCGATGGCGCTGCGCTTATCGAGCCTGCGGCCCGGTAGACCGGATAAGCCGAAAATGCCGCCATCCGGCAACATGTACCCTACAGTACAGGCAAACAGAGATATGAAAAAAACCTCCTTACTGGGAGCGTGTATTCTCGCGCTCGCCATGTCGATGGGGAGCGGGGAGGCGGTGGCGAAAACGCCGCCCGACCAGCTGATCATCGGCATGAATATGAATAACCTACTCACCCTTGACCCGGCGGCGATGACCGGTAACGAAGTGGTGGGGATCGTGGTCAACCTCTACGACTCGCTGGTGGAGCTTGACCCTGAGCAGCTCACCACCGTCAGGCCCGCGCTGGCGAAATCCTGGGATATCAGCCCCGACGGCAAAACCCTGACCTTTCATCTGCGCGATGACGTTAAGTTTCACTCCGGCAACCCGCTGACCGCCGCCGACGTCGTGTGGTCAATGCGGCGCATCCTGCACCTCAACCTGGCCCAGGCCTCAGTATGGAAATCCTATGGCTTCAGTAAGAAAAATATCGACAGCCAGGTCAGCGCGCCGGACCGCTTCACGGTGCAAATCGTATTACCCAAAGATAACGATCCGCAGCTGGTGATTTACTCGCTGGCGGCGCTGGGCAACCTCGGAGTGCTGGACAGTAAAACGGTGCAAAGCCACCAGCAGGATAACGACTGGGGTAACCGCTGGCTAACCACCCATGAAGCCGGTTCCGGGCCGTTTATCCTCGAAACCTGGCAGGCGAAAGATGTGCTGCGCATGAAGCGCAACCCTGACTACTGGCGCGGCGAGGCGAAAATGAGCCGCGTGGTACTGCGTCATTTCCAGGAGTCGCAAACTCTGCGCCTGATGATCGAAAAAGGCGACCTTGATATTGCCAACAATATGGCGGTTTCCGATATCAACGCCCTGCGCAGCGATCCGCAGCTGACCGTCGATGCGGTGCAGCGCGGCACCATGTACTACGTGGCGATGAGCATGAAAGAGGCGCACTTCGCCAATCCGAAAGTGCGCGAGGCGGTGCGCTTTCTGATTGATTACCAGGGTATCAATAAAGCGCTGATGCCGGGCTATGGCGTGCTGCACCAGCGGCCTATCAAAGCGGGAATGCCGTCCACGCTACCCGATCCCGGCTACAGGCTGGATGTGGCGCGGGCGAAAAAGCTGCTGGCGGAAGCGGGATATCCCAACGGCTTTGATACCACGCTGCGGGTACTCTCCGATCAGCCATTTCTTAACATCGCTATCGCCGTGCAGTCGACGCTGATGCAGGCGGGGATTAACGCCAAAATAATCACCGGCACTGGTAACCAGATCTACGGCGCGATGCGCGAGCGTAAATTTGACCTGCTGGTAGGTCGCGGCGGCAGCGGGATGGAGCCGCATCCGCACTCCAGCCTGCGCGCGCTGGTCTATAACCCGGATAACAGCGATAAGGCGCGCCTGACCAACTTCCAGGGCTGGCGTACCGGTTTTTACGACCCGCAACTGAATACGATGATTGACCAGGCCCTGCTGGAACGCGATCCGCAAAAACAGGTGGCTGACTACCAGGCCATCCAGACACGCTACGACCAGCTGGTTCCGGCTTTAATTCCGCTTTCGCAGATGGTTGATTCGGTCGTCGTGCGCAACGAGGTACGGGAGTATCAGCCGCACCCCTCCGCCACCACTTTTCTGCGTGACGTCTATAAAGTCCGCGAAGGAGAGAAAGGATGAGTACCGCAATCCTTGCGCCCGGCTCACGCGGCCGGCGCTTATCAAAACGGCTACTGCAGGTGGTGATTACACTGTTCGGCCTGCTGCTGCTGACCTTTACCATTGGCCGCGTCATGCCCATCGACCCGGTGCTGGCGATTGTCGGCCCGGATGCTGACCAGAGTACCTATCAGCAGGTTTACCAGCAGCTGGGGTTTGATAAATCGCTGACCACCCAGTTTGGCATCTATTTCGTCAACCTGTTGCACGGCGATCTGGGCAACGCGCTGCTGACCGGGAAACCGGTGGTGGACGATATTATCCGCGTCTTCCCGGCCACCATGGAGCTGGCAACGATGGCGATTATTGTCGGCGCGGGTCTTGGTATTCCGCTGGGCGTGTTGGCGGCGGCGCGGCGCAATAGCGTCTCCGATTATGTGGTACGCATTATCAGCCTGGCGGGCTACTCGACGCCGATCTTTTGGGTCGGGATGATGGGGCTGCTGGTGTTCTATGCCTGGCTTGGCTGGGTAGGCGGCGCCGGGAGGGTAGATCTCGGGCTGGATGGTGTGGTGCCGCGCCGCACCGGGCTGATCACCGTTGATGCGCTGCTGGCCGGCAACGGCCAGGTGTTCTGGAACGCCATTAATCATCTGATTCTTCCCGCCTCGCTGCTGGGTTTTCACTCGCTGGCTTATATCAGCCGTATGACCCGCAGCTTTATGCTGGCCCAGCTGTCGCAGGAGTTCATTATTACCGCCCGGGTGAAAGGGCTGACCGAGCGCCAGGTTATCTGGAACCATGCGTTTCGTAACATCCTCGTGCAACTGCTGACGGTGGTGGCGCTGGCCTACGGCGCGCTGCTGGAAGGCGCGGTGCTGATTGAAACCGTCTTCTCATGGCCGGGGTTTGGCTCCTACCTTACCGGAAGCTTGCTGCTGGGCGATATGAATGCGGTGATGGGCTGCGTGCTGCTGGTGGGGGTGATCTTCGTGATGCTCAACCTGCTCTCCGACATGCTGTATCAATTCTTTGACCCGAGGACAAAATCATGACCGTTTCTCTGGATTCGCCGCTTTCGGGTGGTGCGGGCGAAGGCCGTCAGCGGCTGCAACGCGCGGCGGCGCGGGCCGTCGGGTTTATCGGCAAAATGGCGCGCAATCCGCTCACGGCCATCGGCGGAGGAATTATCTTTCTGCTGCTGGTGGTGGCGATTTTCGCGCCGCTGATTGCGCCTTATAACCCGCTGGTACAGGACCTGAATAGTGCGCTGGTCGCGCCGAATGCGCAGCACTGGTTCGGCACCGATGAGTTTGGCCGGGATATCTTTAGTCGCCTGGTGTACGGCTCCCGCATCACGCTCTATATCGTGCTGCTGGTCTCAGTGACCGTCGGACCGCTCGGACTGCTGCTGGGCGTCAGTGCCGGCTATTTCGGCGGTAAAGTCGATATGGTGCTGATGCGCGTCACCGATATTTTCATCTCCTTCCCGAGTCTGGTCCTGGCGCTGGCGTTTGTCGCCGCTTTAGGACCGGGGCTGGAGCACGTGGTTATCGCCATCACGCTGACCGCCTGGCCGCCGATTGCCCGTCTGGCGCGCGCCGAAACGCTCTCTCTGCGCCAGGCTGATTTTATCTCCGCCGTGCGTCTGCAGGGCGCTTCATCGGCCCGCGTCCTCTGGCGCCATATCGTGCCGCTGTGTCTGCCCTCGGTCATTATCCGTATCACCATGAATATGGCCGGGATCATTCTGACCGCGGCCGGCCTAGGCTTTCTCGGCCTCGGCGCGCAGCCGCCAGAGCCGGAGTGGGGAGCGATGATCTCCAGCGGGCGCACTTATATGATGGAGTGCTGGTGGGTCGTAACCATTCCGGGGCTGGCGATTTTGATCAATAGCTTAGCGTTCAACTTCTTAGGAGATGGCCTACGTGACATCCTCGATCCCCGTAGTGAATAATGCACCGCTGCTCGACGTGCGCGATTTGTGCGTCGACTTTGTTAACGGTAGCGCGGTGACCCACGCCGTGCGCGGCGTCTCCTTCCAGCTGGGGCATGAGAAGCTGGCTATTGTCGGCGAGTCCGGTTCGGGTAAGTCCACCGTTGGGCGCGCGCTGCTGCAGCTGCATCCGAAAAAGGCCCGCGTCAGCGCCAGCCGGATGCAGTTTGCCGACCTCGATCTGCAGCATCTTAGCGAAGCGCAGATGCGCGGCGTACGCGGCAAACGTATCTCGATGATTATGCAGGATCCGAAATATTCGCTGAATCCGGTGGTCTGCGTGGGTAAGCAAATCGCCGAGGCTTGGCTTACTCATCATCCCGGGCGCAAAGATGAGGCGAAAGCCAGGGCGCTGGAGATGCTGGAGGTGGTGCGTATTCGCCAGCCGGAGCGCGTTTATCAGCTTTATCCGCATGAAATATCCGGCGGACAGGGACAGCGCATCATGATCGCCATGATGCTGATTACCGACCCGGAGCTGATCATTGCCGATGAGCCCACCTCCGCGCTGGACGTGTCGGTGCGCCTGCAGGTGCTGGGCCTGCTGGATGACCTGGTTCAGTCGCGCGGGCTGGGGCTGATTTTTATCAGCCACGATATCAACCTCGTGCGCAGCTTCTGCGACCGGGTGCTGGTGATGTACGCCGGACGGGTAGTGGAGTCCATCGCCGCTAAAGATCTCGATAACGCCCGTCACCCCTACACTCAGGGATTGATTAACTCGCTGCCGGATATGCAGCATCGTCGCCCGATACTGCCGGTGCTGCAGCGTCAGGCCAGCTGGTTAACGGATTAAGGAGCGGATAATGATTGAAGTTCAACATCTCAACCTCGCGTTTGGCGAGGGGGAGAAGCGTAACCAGGTGCTGTATGACGTCAGTTTCCACGTTAAGCCCGGCGAGATCTACGGTCTGGTAGGAGAGTCCGGTTCCGGTAAAACGACGGTGCTCAAGTGCCTGGCGGGGCTGTTTACCCACTGGCAGGGGGAACTGACCATCGATGCTCAGCCCTTAGGGCATGAAATTAGCCGCGAGCGCTGCCGTCAGGTGCAGATGGTATTTCAGGACCCCTACGGATCGCTGCATCCCCGTCACACCATTGGCGATATCCTCGAAGAGCCGCTGCAGATCCATCGTATCAACGACCGCGACCGGCGGATCAATGTGCTGCTGGATAAAGTTGGCCTCAACCGCGCCTTTCGCGAGCGCTATCCGCATCAGCTCTCCGGCGGGCAGCGGCAGCGCGTGGCGATAGCCAGAGCGCTGATTCTTGAGCCTCAGGTGCTGCTGCTGGATGAGCCGACGTCGGCGCTGGATGTGTCGGTGCAGGCTGAAATCCTTAACCTGCTGGCAGAATTGCAGCGGGAGGCTAAGCTCACTTACCTGATGGTCACCCACGATCTTGGGGTTATTGCCCACTTATGCCAGAAAGTGGCGGTGATGCAGTACGGGAAGATCCTCGAAACCCTGACGGTCGATGCGCTGGTCAGCGGCCAGGCGCAGACGGCCTATACGCAGATGCTGGTTAACGCCAGTCGGCAATATACGCGCGAAATGGCGCGCGAGGTGGCGGAATACTAAGCTTTATGGCGCATTGTCTCACGGCAGATGCGCCCATTTTAATAGGTAACTATTTGATGTTATTGGTTTTTTGTGGTTGTGGGTATCGTCTATTAATGTAAGCGCGTTGTTTGGATCGATATCCTGCCCAGGTTTTTCCTGCAGCCGCAGGTGCCGTTTTACCTTAACATTCAGAGGCTCAATCAACGAACCCGGCTGCTGTATACCAGCCGGGCACCGTCTTTGCTTTGCGAAGCCTGATCAGCGTAGCAGCGGGCAGTCGGGCGGCAGCCGGCAGCGCAGGGCCGCCGGTAACAGCTCCATACGGAAGGTTTTTCCGCTGAGCGGCTCGCCGTCGAGGTTAAAGGTCATCTCATGGGGCGCGGTTATTTCAAACCACGAGGAGACACCGTCAACAATATTCGGCGAGTTTTCCGGATTCGCCAGGGTGCTGAACAGGGCAGGGATCAGCTCTTCGCCGGTGAAAATGCGCAGATGCAGCAGACCATCGTTAATCAACGCCTCCGGGCATAGCTGCTGGCCGCCACCGGCCTGGCGGCCGTTGCCGATGCCAATGACCAGCGCATCGCCCTGCCAGTGAAAGTTCTCTCCGCGGATCTCGCAGCGGTCCGGCTTCAGGGTATCCATACGCATCAGGCCATGGATTAAATAAGAGACACCGCCGAGCGCGGCTTTGAGTTTTTCCGGCGTTTCGGTGGTGATCCGGGTGCCGAACCCGCCGGTCGCCATATTAATAAAGCCGGTTTTATCATTCACCCGGGCGATATCTATCGGCACATCGCGGCCGACGATCGCCAGCTTGAGGGCGCTGGCCAGATCCTGCGGGATACCGACGCTGGTGGCAAAGTCGTTAGCCGTGCCCAGCGGTAAAATCCCTAGCGCCATCTTGCCGCCGCGCTCCACCAGCGCGGTCGCCACTTCATTAATGGTGCCATCGCCACCGCCGGCGATCACCGTTTCAACGTTCAGCTGCAGGGCTTCATCGATAAACCGAGCGGCATCGCCCTTTTCCCAGGTCACGCGGACGTGAATATCAATCCCTTCATCGCGTAACAGGTTAACCGCTTCGCGTAGCTGCGGTTCATTGGCACCTTTGCCGTTAAGGATCAGTAAGCTGGCAGGAAACGTAGACATCATCAAGGGAACCTTTATTGCTCAATGTTGCATAAAGTGTACCGCATGACGAAAGCGAAGACCGGAGGAGAGGCAAAAAAATAAGCCCGCGTAAGGGAGATTACGCAGGCTAAGGAGGTGGTTCCTGGTACAACTAGCATTTATGGGTTATGTTTTTCAGCGAAATGGATGATACCTGTTTCGATCGAAACGGTATGTGATCCGATTCTAATATCCTTACATCGTGAAAAAATAACGCAAATTAACTAGTTACCGTGCGGATTTCTGGTTGTTTGACCAGTAAAGTTGCGCATCAGCAGGGCATACTGCAGGGGCAGGTCGTCCGGCACAGGCAACCAGACGGTATAGCCATCGCCCGGGGCCACCGGCATGGTTTCGCCTTTGCCATTCTCCATATGCTCAAGGGTGAAGTTGACGTTACCCTGCGGGGTCATCAGCTCAAGGCTGTCGCCGACGCTGAACTTATTTTTGACCGCCACGGCCGCCAGCGGGCCGTTACGCTCTCCGGTGAATTCGCCGACAAACTGCTGGCGCTCGGAGACGGAGTAGCCGTACTCGTAGTTCTGATAATCGTCATGGGTATGGCGGCGCAGGAAGCCTTCGGTGTACCCGCGGTGGGCCAGCCCCTCCAGGGTCTCCAGCAGGCTGGTATCGAACGGTTTGCCGGCGGCGGCATCGTCGATCGCCTTGCGGTAAACCTGAGCGGTGCGCGCGCAGTAGTAGAAGGATTTGGTGCGGCCTTCGATCTTCAGCGAGTGAACGCCCATCTGGGTCAGACGCTCAACGTGGGCGATAGCCCGCAGATCTTTCGAGTTCATGATGTAGGTGCCGTGTTCGTCCTCAAAGGCGGTCATGTATTCGCCCGGACGTTTGGCTTCCTCAATCATAAAGACTTTATCGGTCGGCGCGCCGATGCCGAGGGTTGGCTCCACGGTCTGCACCGGGATCGGCTCATATTTGTGGACGATGTTGCCGACGTCGTCCTCTTTGCCTTCCGCCACGTTGTATTCCCAGCGGCAGGCGTTGGTGCAGGTCCCCTGGTTCGGGTCGCGCTTGTTGATATACCCGGAGAGCAGGCAGCGGCCGGAGTAGGCCATGCACAGCGCGCCGTGGACGAAGATCTCAATCTCCATCTCCGGCACCTGGCGGCGAATCTCTTCGATTTCATCCAGCGACAGTTCACGCGACAGGATCACGCGGGTCAGCCCCATCTGCTGCCAGAATTTGACCGTCGCCCAGTTGACGGCGTTGGCCTGCACTGAAAGATGGATCGGCATCTCCGGGAAGTGTTCCCGCACCAGCATGATTAAACCCGGATCGGACATGATCAGCGCGTCCGGACCCATCTCCACCACCGGCTTCAGATCGCGAATAAACGTTTTCAGCTTGGCGTTATGCGGGGCGATGTTGACCACCACATAGAATTTTTTACCCAGCGCGTGGGCTTCATTGATGCCGAGCTGCAGATTTTCGTGATTGAATTCGTTGTTACGCACGCGCAGCGAGTAGCGCGGCTGGCCGGCATAAACGGCATCGGCGCCATAGGCGAAAGCGTAACGCATATTCTTCAGCGTTCCCGCCGGGGAGAGGAGTTCTGGTTTAAACATGGTGTTCTCGTTCTGATGACAGGTCAGATTCGCCGCACCTGGTGCGGCGAGTTGGGGAGTGTCCCCACATTAAGGGCGGGCATTGTAGCGCCGCGGCGAAGGGGAGTAAATATCAGATAGGTATCTTTCAGTATGGCTAATTTGTTTGCCATTTTGAACCTGGGCAGTACTCACACTGACAGCGTTAATAACGCCTGGTGGGATAGGCTCCAGGGAGTTCCCCGGGTTGCGGCGTAAACGCCTTACCCGGGCTACGGATTGCAGAAGGCGGTGAACGTGTAGCCCGGCGAAGCGCAGCGCGAGCCGGGAAAAGGCTAACTACGCCAGCCGGCAGGCGTCCGCTTCCCAGCGGTAGCCAACGCCATACACCGCGCGGATAAACGACTGCTCGGCGTCCAGCGCCTCCAGCTTGCGCCGCAGGTTCTTGATGTGGCTGTCGATGGTGCGATCGGTGACTACCCGATAATCGTCATACAGATGGTTGAGTAGCTGTTCGCGGGAGAACACTTTGCCCGGCTCCTGGGAGAGGGTTTTCAGCAGCCGGAACTCGGCGGGAGTGAGGTCCAGCAGCTTGTCGCGCCAGGAGGCCTGAAAACGACCTTCGTCGACAATCAGCGGGCTCTGGGCGTCCAGCGCCTGCAGATCGCGCTGCGGCTTGCAGCGGCGGAGGATGGTTTTTACCCGGGCGACCACTTCCCGGGGGCTGTAGGGCTTGCAGATATAGTCGTCGGCGCCTATTTCCAGCCCCAGCAGACGGTCGATCTCTTCGATCTTCGCCGTCACCATCACCACCGGAACGTCAGAGAAGCGGCGAATTTCCCGGCACAGCGTCAGACCGTCGGTACCGGGCAGCATCAGATCCAGCAGGATCAGGTGCGGCGGCGACTGGCGGACGTAGGGCAGGACCTTGTCGCCGTGGTTAATCAACGCAGGCGCATAGCCGGCGGCCTGCAGATAATCAATCAGCAGTTGGCCGAGCTTCGGTTCATCTTCCACGATAAGGATGCGTGGGGTGTTTTCATCTACAGGCAATTCAGTCATACGTCTCTCGGTAAATCATGTTCCAGAGGTAACTCAACTTTAATGCTAACCCCGCCAAAAGGCGAATGGTCGGCACGCAGGGTGCCGCCGTGGGCCGCTACGATATTGAGGCAAATCGCCAGTCCGAGGCCGGAGCCGCCGCTGGCGCGGTTGCGCGATCCTTCCGCCCGGTAAAAGCGTTCGCACAGGCGGGCCAGCTGCTCATCGCTGACGCCGGGGGCGCTGTCGGCGAAGTCAATCACCAGCATGCGACCGCTGCGGCGGGCGGTAATGTGCAGGCTGCCGCCGCTGTCGGTATAGCGCAGGCTGTTCTCCAGCAGATTGTTGAAGAGCTGCATCAGGCGGTCGCGGTCGCCGAAGATCATCGCCTGCTCCGGGAGCGACACCTGAATGCTTAGCTGCCGGCTGGCGAAGCGCTCGCGAAAAGCGCCCGCCGCCACTTCCAGCAGGGTGATGATATCCAGTGAGGTTTTCTGGTAGGCCAGCGCCCCCTCGTCGGACATCGACAGCTGATGGAGGTCGTCCACCAGCTTGGTGAGGGTAGCCACCTCGGCCTGCAGAGAAGGAATCGACTCGGGGGTAAAGCGCCGGACCCCGTCCTGAATCGCCTCCAGCTCGCCGCGCAGCACCGCCAGCGGGGTACGCAGCTCATGGGAGATATCGGCCATCAGATCGCGACGCATCTGCTGGTTGCGCTCCAGGGTGCTGGCGAGCTGGTTAAAATCCTGCGCCAGGCGGCCGAGCTCATCGCCGCCGGTCACCGTCACGCGGGTGGAAAAGTCGCCCGCCGCCAGCTTATGGGTGCCTTCCACCAGCCGCTTCACCGGCGCCAGCAGACCGCGGGCCAACGGGAAAGTGGCCAGCGCGGCAAGCAGGGTGGCAAGGGCGACGATCAGCCAGCTGGTGCGCTTTTGCTGCCGGTCGAAGTTAATGTCGGTATTGCGCGTCAGCCGCTCTACCGGCGAGGCGATCACTTTGCCCACCTCCGCGCCGTTGACCACGATGCTGCGCTGGGTGCCGTCCTCCGGGACGCGCTCACGCGGCCCCACCAGCACGCGCCCCGACTGATCCACCACCCAGAACATGGTGCGCCAGCCGTGGGGCGGCATTTCCGGCCTCGGGCGCGGGCCGTCAGGGGGGCCATCCGGCGGCGGCCCGTCCGGGGCGGCGTCCGGCTTCATGGCGTGCCCCGGCGGCGAGCGGTCGTCGTTATCCCGTTCGAAGGTGCGCAGCAGCTGGAAGATAAAGCGGTCATTATTGCGCAGAAACGCCCAGCTGCCATGCTGGGCATACTGCTCGCTCAGCGCGTCGCTGAGCATGGTTAAGCGTTGCTCATTGCCGCGCTTGATATAGTCGATAAACCCGCGTTCAAAACTAATGCGCACCGCCCAGTGCATGCTGATCAGCAGCACGATGCAGGTGGCGAATATAGCGAGGAACAGCTTGCCGGTAATACCCGGGCGCCAAAATTTCACGATCCACTCCTGTTGCGTCGACGGAGGACGGTATTGCTGCCGACGTCATCCGGTACCCGGGAAAAGATGAGCGCCGGGAGGGCGATGATCGCCGCCATGCTCAGATAGGTGTAGAGAAAGACCTGATGGGTGCTGGCGGCGTCGAGACTCATATGCTGCTGGCCATACAGCCCCAGCAGCAGCCCGGCGATGGTCACGCCGATACTCATCGACAGCTGCATCACCATCGACAGCAGGCTGTTGCCGCTGCTGGCCAGATCGTCCGGGAGATCTTTCAGCGTCAGGGTATTCATCGAGGAGAAGCGGCTGGCGTTGATCATCCCCTGCAGAAACAGGACCAGCGGCAGCACGTAATACCAGCCGGCCAGGGCGCTAAACATAAACAGCAGGCTGACCGCCGCCAGGCCCAGGGTGCTGGCGACCAGCACCCGACGGTAGCCAAAGCGGTTGACCACCTGGACCACGATCCGCTTCATGCCCATGCTGCCGAGCACCATCGGGATCATCATCAGCCCGGCGTGAAAGGGGGAGAAGCCGAGGCCGATCTGCAGAAACACCGGGGTCATAAACGGCAGCATGCCGCTGCCGATGCGTCCCGCGAAGCTGCCGCCGAGGCCGAGAGAGAAGGTGCGGTTGCGAAACAGGTTAAGGCTAAACAACGCCCGGGCGTTACCGCGGGCGTGCCACAGGTAGAGCAGCAGGGCGCAGAGGCCGACGGCCACCAGCCCCGCCAGCCAGGCAGGGGAAATGCCGAGCCCTTTCTGGCCGTCGAGCGCCAGGGTCAGGGTCGCCATTCCGGCGGCCAGCAGCAGAAAGCCGGAGAGATCGAAGCGCCGGGTCTGCATGGTGTAGTTGGGCATCAGACAGAGGGTGGCAATCGCGCCGACGATCCCCACCGGGATATTGATGAGGAAGATCCAGTGCCAGGAGGCGTATTCCACCAGCACCCCGCCCAGCGCCGGGCCGAGCAGCGGACCGACCTGGCCCGGCAGGGTGACGAAGGTCATCGCCGCCATATACTGATCGCGCGGGACGATCTTCATCACCGTCAGACGGCCGACCGGCACCATCATCGCGCCGCCGACCCCCTGCAGCACCCGCGCCATCACCAGCTGGTCGAGGGTGCTGGCCTGGGCGCAAAACAGCGATCCGGCGGTAAACAGCACGATGGCGGTGAAGAAGATATTGCGCACCCCGACCCGGTCGGCCAGCCAGCCGCTGGCCGGCAGCATCACCGCCACCGTTAACACATAGGAGACGATAATCATATGCATATGCAGCGGACTCTCCCCGAGGCTTTTGGCCATCGAGGGGAGGGCGGTGTTAACGATGGTGGTATCCAGCGACTGCATAAAGAAGCCGAACGCCACTATCCATAGCTGCCAGCGCACGCTGGCCGGGAGGTCTGTCATGTTATTCGCTTACCGGTTGAGAGGAGTGACGCGAAAAACGCAGCCGCAGACGGTCAAAGAAAAGATAGACCACCGGCGTGGTGTAGAGCGTTAACAGCTGGCTCATCACCAGACCGCCGACGATGGTGATCCCCAGCGGCTGGCGCAGTTCAGAGCCATCGCCCCCGGAGAGCACCAGCGGCAGGGCGCCGAACAGCGCGGCGAGGGTGGTCATCATAATCGGCCGGAAACGCAGCAGGCAGGCCTGGAAAATCGCCTCTTCCGGCGTCAGGTTGCCGTTACGCTGCGCCTCCAGGGCAAAATCAACCATCATGATGGCGTTTTTCTTAACGATGCCAATTAATAACATAATCCCAATCAGGGCGATTAGGCTGAACGGGGCATCGAAGATCTCCAGCGCCAGCAGAGCGCCCACCCCGGCGGAGGGCAGCGTCGATAGGATGGTCAACGGATGCACATAGCTCTCATATAGCACCCCCAGCACGATATAGACCGTGGCGATAGCCGCGAGGATCAGGATCACCTGCGCGTTCATGGTCTGCTGGAACACCTGAGCGGTACCGGCAAAGGAGCCGCGCACGCTCGACGGCACCCCGAGCTGGGTCATCGCGCGGTCAATGGCCTCGCTGGCTTCCGACAGCGAGCGGCCGGTGGGCAGGTTAAAGGAGATAGTGGATGCCGCCGACAGCCCCTGGTGGTTCACCGACAGCGGGGCATTGGCCGGCTGCCATTTGGCGAAGTAGGCCAGCGGAATCGGCTTGCCGTCGCTGTTAATGACGAACATCTTATCCAGGGCGCTGACGTCCTGGGTGTAGGCCGGATCCACCTCCATCACCACCTTATACTGGTTGAGCGGCTGGTAGATGGTAGAGATCTGCCGCTGGCCAAAGGCGTTGTTCAGCAGGTTGTTGGCGTCCTGGACGCTGATGCCGAGGCGCGACATGGTATCCCGGTCATAGACCAGGTCCATTTCGGCGCCATTGTCCTGTTGATCCGAGTTGACGTCCGCCAGCTCCGGCAGCGCCGCCAGCGCTTTGCGGATCTTCGGCTCCCACTCGCGCAGCGCCGACAGGTCGTCGGACAGCAGGGTGTACTGATAGCTGGCGTTCGACTGCCGGCCGCCGACGCGGATATCCTGCACCGCCATCAGAAACAGGTTGGCCCCGGGCTCGTTGGCCAGCTTTTTGCGCAGCCGGTCGATCACCTGCTGCGCCGTCTCGTGGCGCTGGTCGCGCGGCTTGAGGGTGATAAACATCATCCCGCTGTTGACCCGCGAGCCGCCGGTAAAGCCGGTGACGTTATCCACCGCCGGATCTTCGCGAATGATCTTCATAAAGTCCTGCAGCTTGCCGCGCATCGCCTGGAAGGAGATGCTCTGGTCGGCCTGAATGCCGCCCATCAGCACCCCGGTGTCCTGTTCCGGGAAGAAGGTTTTCGGGATCGAAATGTAGAGCCAGACGCTGAGGGCGATGGTGCCCAGCACCACCAGGCCGGTCAGGCGGGTATGCTTCAGCACCCATTTTAACGATTTACCATAGCCGCCCTGCACGGCCACCAGCAGGCGGCCAAAGCCGCGGTTGCGCGTCGGCTGGTGGGGCTTGCCGCTTTTCAGCAGCCAGCCGCACATCATCGGCGTCAGGGTGAGGGAGACCGCCAGCGAGATGCCGATCGCCACCGACAGGGTGACGGCGAACTCGCGCAGCAGGCGGCCGGGCAGGCCGCCCATCAGCAGCAGCGGCAGGAACACCGCCACCAGCGACAGGCTCATCGACAGCACGGTAAAGCCGACCTCGCGGCTCCCCTGCAGCGCCGCCTGCAGCGGTTTCATCCCCGCCTCCAGATGGCGGGAGATATTCTCCAGCACAACGATAGCGTCATCCACCACGAAGCCGGTGGCGATGGTCAGGGCCATCAGCGACAGGTTATTGAGGCTGAAGCCGCACAAATACATCGCGGCGAAGGTGCCGATTAAGGAAACCGGGACGGCGACGGCCGGGATCAGCGTGGCGCGTCCCGAGCGCAGGAACAGGAACACCACGAGGATCACCAGCGCCACCGAAATCACCAGCGTCTGCTCCACCTCCTCCAGCGAGGCGCGGATGGTCGGCGAGCGGTCCTGGGCGATCTGCAGGTCGATAGCCGCCGGAATGGTCTGCTGCAGCTCCGGCAGGCGGGCGCGGATGCTGTCCACCGTCTGGATAATATTGGCTTCCGGCAGTTTGCGGATCATCAGCAGGATCGCCGGTTTGGCGTTGGTCATCCCGGCGTTGCGTACGTCCTGCACCGAATCCGAGACGGTGGCGACATCTCCCAGCCGCACCGCGGCGCCATTCTGGTAGTGGACGATCAGCGGCTGATAGTCGGCGGCGGTCTTCAGCTCATCGTTGGTCTGCACCTGCCAGCGGTGCGCGCTGTCCTCCAGCGCCCCCTGCGGTTTGCGCACGTTGGCGTCGCTGATGGCGGTGCGCACCGCGTCCAGCGACACGCCCTGGTTGAACAGCGCCTGCGGGTTGAGGTCGACGCGCACCGCCGGCAGGGAGCTGCCGCCGACGTCGACATCGCCCACGCCGTCGATCTGCGCGATGGTCTGCGCCAGCTGGGTGGAGGCGAAATCATACAGCTCACCCTGGGAGTAGGTGTCCGAGGTCAGCGTCAGGATCATGATCGGCGCATCCGACGGATTGGCTTTGCGATAGGTCGGCCGGCTGGGCATTCCGCTCGGCAGCAGGCTTTGCGCGGCGTTGATCGCCGCCTGAACGTCGCGCGCCGCGCCGTTGATATCGCGGTCGAAGTTAAACTCGAGAATGATGCGGGTGCTGCCGAGCGAGCTGGAGGAGGTCATCTCATTGACCCCCGCAATCCGCCCCAGGGAGCGCTCCAGCGGGGTGGCCACCGACGAGGCCATGGTCTCCGGCGAGGCTCCCGGCAGCGAGGCGCTAACCATGATCACCGGGAAGTCCACCTGCGGCAGCGGGGCCACCGGCAGCAGCCGGAAGCCGAGAATGCCGCACAGGGTGATGGCCAGCGAGATGAGGATCGTCGCCACCGGGCGGTAAATGAAGAGGGCGAAAAACTTCACTTACGCCTCCTCTTCCTGACGCGGGAAGCGGCGCTTCAGGTGCAGCGACAGGCGGTCGAACAGCAGATAGATCACCGGGGTGGTGAACAGGGTCAGCACCTGGCTGAGCATCAGACCGCCGACCATGCCGATCCCCAGCGGACGCCGCAGCTCCGCGCCGACGCCCGTGCTCAGCATCAGCGGCAGGGCGCCGAGCAGGGCGGCGAGGGTCGTCATCAGGATCGGCCGAAAACGCAGCAGACAGGCCTGGTAGATCGCTTCCCGCGGCGGCATGCCCTGTTCGCGTTCGGCGGCCAGCGCGAAGTCGATCATCATGATGGCGTTCTTCTTCACGATGCCGATCAGCAGAATGATGCCGATGATGGCGATCACGTCCAGCTCGCTGCCCGCCAGCCACAGCGCCAGCAGCGCCCCGACCCCGGCGGTGGGCAGGGTGGAGAGGATCGTGATCGGATGGATAAAGCTTTCATACAGCACCCCCAGCACGATATACATCGCCACCACCGCGGCGACCACCAGCCAGACGGTGCTGCCGAGCGCCGACTGGAAGGCCAGCGAGCTGCCCTGGAACTGGGTGCGGATATCGGTCGGGAAATCCAGCGACTGTTCGGCGGCGAGGATCGCCTCCACCGCTTCGCCCAGCGAGTAGTTGTCCGGGACGTTAAACGAGATGGTGGTCACCGGGAACTGATCGAGGTGGTTCACCGACAGCGGGGTAAAGCGCTGCTCCACCGTGGCGATGGCGGTCAACGGCACGATGCCGCCGTCGCTGCTGGTGAGACGGATATTCTCCAGCGCCGCCAGGCCCGGCGTCGCCTCGGTATCCTGCTCGAGCACCACGCGATACTGATTCGCCTGAGTGTAAATAGTGGAGATCAGCCGCTGGCCGAAGGCGTTGTACAGCGCGTTATCGACATCGGCCATTGAGATGCCGAGGCGGCTGGCGCTGTCGCGATCCACCTTGATATAGGCGGCCAGGCCTTTGTCCTGCCAGTCGCTGCTGACGTCGGCCAGCTGCGGCTGGGCCTGCAGGCGGCTGAGCAGCGGCGGCACCCAGGTGCTCAGCGCCTCGAGGGAGTTTGCCTGCAGGGTGAACTGATACTGGGTGCGGCTCACCGTGGTGTCGATGGTCAGGTCCTGGGTCGGCTGCAGGTAGAGCGCCACGCCGGGGACGCCGTCCACCGCCTGCTGCAGACGGCTAATCACCATCTGGACGCGGTCGTCGCGTTCGTCCAGCGGCTTGAGGTTGATCTGCAGGCGGGCGCTGTTCAGCGCCGGGTTGGTGCCGTCGACGCCGACGAAGGAGGTCAGACTCTCAACTGCCGGATCCTTAAGGATAATGCTGGCCACCTGCCGCTGGCGCTCGGCCATGCTGGCGAAGGAGACCGACTGCGGCGCCTGGAGGGTGCCCTGGATAATGCCGTTATCCTGGATCGGGAAAAAGCCTTTCGGGATAAAGACCCACAGGATAATCGACAGCGCCAGGGTGCTCAGGGCGACGCCGAGCGTCAGCCACGGATGGTTCAGCACCCGGCTCAGCCAGCGGCCATAGACGGCGATCACCCGTTCGAAGAAACGCTCGCTGGCCCGCGAGAATCGGTTCTGCTTACGCAGCGATTCGTGGCTTAACATGCGGGCGCACATCATCGGCGTCAGGGTCAGGGAGACCACCGCCGAGATAAGAATAGCGACGGCAAGGGTGACGGCGAATTCGCGGAACAGGCGGCCGACGATATCGCCCATAAACAGCAGCGGGATCAACACCGCGATCAGCGAGAAGGTGAGGGAGATGATGGTGAAGCCGATCTCCCCCGCGCCCTTCAGCGCGGCGGCCAGCGGCTTCTCGCCTTTTTCGATATAGCGCGAGATGTTCTCGATCACCACGATGGCGTCATCCACCACGAAGCCGGTGGCGATGGTCAGGGCCATCAGCGTCAGGTTGTTGATCGAGAAGTCGAGGAACACCATCACCGCGAAAGTGCCCACCAGCGATAGCGGCACCGCGACGCCGGGAATAATGGTCGCCGGCACGTTGCGCAGGAACAGATAGATGATCATCACCACCAGGGCGATGGCCAGCATCAGCTCAAACTGGGTGTCGCGCACCGAGGCGCGGATGTTGGTGGTCCGGTCGGAGAGGACCTGCACCTTCACCGATTTCGGCAGGCTCTCGGTGAGCTGCGGCAGCATCTGGCGAATGCTGTCGGCGGTGTCGATGATGTTGGCCCCCGGCTGGCGCTGGACGTTCATCACGATGGCCCGCTGCTGGTTGGCCCACGCCCCGAGCCAGCTGTTTTCGGCGCCTTGCTCGACGCTGGCGACATCGCCGAGCCGGATCGGCGCCCCGTTCTGATAGGCGATAATCAGCCGGCGATAATCCTCCGCCGACTGCATCTGATCGTTTGCGGAAAGCGTCACCGCGCGGGCCGGGCCGTCGAGGCTGCCTTTCGCGGAGTTAACGTTGGCGCTGGTGATAGCGGTGCGCACGGTTTCGCTGGTCAGGCCGAGGGCGGCGATGGCCTGGGCGTTAAGCTTCACCCGCACCGCCGGGCGCTGGCCGCCGGCGAGGGTCACCAGACCGACGCCGGAAACCTGGGAGATCTTCTGCGCCACCCGGGTCTCCACCATGTCCTCAACCTGGGTCATCGGGATGGCGGAGGAGGTGACGGCGAGAGTCATGATCGGCGGATCCGCCGGGTTCACCTTGCTGTAGACCGGCGGGTTGGGCAGATCGCTCGGCAGCAGGTTGGTGGCGGCGTTAATGGCCGCCTGCACTTCCTGCTCGGCGACGTCCAGCGGCAGGGTCAGCTGGAACTGCAGCGTGACTACCGAGGCGCCGCCGGAGCTTTGCGACGACATCTGCTTGAGGCCTGACATTTGGCCGAACTGGCGCTCCAGCGGGGCGGTGATGGCGGAGGTCACCACGTCCGGGCTGGCGCCCGGATAGAGGGTGACTACCTGAATGGTCGGGTAATCGACCTCCGGCAGGGCGGAGACCGGCAGAAAGCGGTAGCCGATGATCCCGGCCAGCAGGATCGCCACCATCAGCAGAGTGGTGGCCACCGGACGCATAATAAACAGCCGGGACGGGCCGCCGGTGCGGCCTGGGGGTAACACCTGCATCAGGAACGCGCTCCGTGTTTACCGCTCTGGCGCGGGGCGGGCTGCGCCTGCTCGCCGCTGCTGGCGGTGACAACTTCCACCTTCGCCCCCTCGGTCAGGCGGTCA
The DNA here is from genome assembly GCF_018223905.1 of Klebsiella sp. 28. Taxonomy (NCBI): domain Bacteria; kingdom Pseudomonadati; phylum Pseudomonadota; class Gammaproteobacteria; order Enterobacterales; family Enterobacteriaceae; genus Klebsiella; species Klebsiella sp. 28. The sequence continues at coordinate 1,334 of NZ_JAGRQY010000127.1, read as the reverse complement.
ATCCCGTCGGTGACCACGCGATCTCCGGCGGAAAGCCCGGCGCTGATGACTACTTTCTGGCTGTCCTGGATGCCGGGCGTCACGCTGTGTTTGCTGACCTTATTCTCATCGTTCAGCACCCATACGAAATGCCCTTCGTTGCCCATCTGCAGCGCGGCGGCAGGGATCACCACCGCGTTCTGCTGGGTGTCCACCAGCAGGCGGGCGTTAACGAACTGATTGGGGAACAGCGCGTCGTCCAGATTGCTAAAGCGCGCCTTCAGCTTGATGGTCCCGGTGGTCGCATCGATCTGGTTGTCGAGGCTCAGCAGCTCGCCGACGCTGATTTTCTGCTTATTGGTGCGATCCCAGGCTTCGACGCTAAGCGCTTTGCCCGCTTTCTGCGCCTGCACCACCGTGGCGATGCTGCTTTCCGGCAGGGTAAAGACCACGTCGATCGGGTGCGTCTGGGTAAGGACCACGATCCCGGTGGTGTCCCCGCTGGAGATCTGGTTGCCAATATCCACCTGCTTTAAGCCGACGCGGCCGTCAATCGGCGCGGTGATGCGGGTCCAGTCGAGCTGCAGCTGGGCGCTGGCGACGGCGGCTTCATCGGCTTTTACGGTGCCAGCGGATTCCACCACCAGCGACTGCTGGGTGTCGAGCTCCTGGCGGGAGACGAGGTTGGTTTTCACCAGCTGCTGGTAACGGGCGAGATCGCGGCGGGCGTTCGCCAGGGTGGCGTTATCTTTCGCCAGCTGACCCTGCGCCTGGGCGAGGGCGACTTTAAACTGGCTGGGGTCGATCTGCGCCAGCAGGTCGCCGGCTTTGACCTGCTGTCCCTCCTGGAAGTGAAGGCTCAGTAGCTGGCCGTCGACCCGGCTGCGCACGGTCACGGTATTGGCCGCCGTCACGGTACCCAGCCCGGTGAGATAGCGTGGCACCGCTTGTTCGGTCGCGGTCGCCGCCTGCACTGGCGCCAGCGCGCCGCCGAAACGGCCATGACGCGCGCCGCCCGGCCCCTGCGGGCCTTGTCCCGCTGCGGGAGCGCTGCTGCCGCTCGTGCCACGATCGTGCCAGAACCAGTAGGCGGCTCCGGCGATAATCACTACCGCCAGCGCGGCGCCCCAACGACGTATGTTACTGCCTTTCATTAGTTTACGGTCTCATCCTGAAGCGTTTCGCTGAATGATACTAGTTTAGTGAGGGAAGGGGCCGTAAAAATGGAGGAATTATGAAAAGAAGGTTGAGAAATGTCTGGATAACCGCCGCGACGCCGGGCGGTCTCGTTGGAGATTTCCGGGGTGATATCAACTTTTAGTTTAAAAAAGTAAAAAATAGTTGTATCCGGGAGG
>NZ_JAGRQY010000126.1:0-5895 GCF_018223905.1 Klebsiella sp. 28 | reverse complement strand
GCAGGCGGATAAGTGGAACCACGCTGGGATTCTGCTGGAAGGGAATATGCTGCTGCATCACCTGTATGGCCATCTCAGCAAGCGCGTGCCGTATGGTGGATACTGGATGGAAAGGACGATGAAAATCGTGCGACATCATTCACTATTTTAAGGTGCCTGTATATTATGCTCCTAATTCAATTTACAGGAGCATGCGAATGAATGAGCCAATCACTGAGCAGTTATACAATAAAGTTGTAAATTTCGTTAATAAAATGGATGGGAGTGTGCGCTTTGATTATATTTCTAAGTCCTTGCGCATTCCTCCTGACACTCTTGATGAAATTGTGGACAGGATGATTGCTGATGGAGTCGTTGTTAATACAGGAACGGTAGGTGAATATTTACCAGTAAAACACGCATCTTCCAAAAATACTGATAAAGATAATCGATGCTGTACATCTAAAAAAAACAATGATAGTAGTGGACTAAAATTTATTGTTGGGAGAGTAGCATTAGTTATAGCCATAATATTTTTTATTATAACCTGCTTTTATGCTTACAGAGCACCGATATCATTTGTTTTTCTAATCCCAGCCATAATGGCTGCATTTGTTTTTACAAACCAAAATCATGGTGGAGAAGGTTTCCTAGGGTTGAGTTCAATCTCTGCATGTTTAATCTTTTTGCTCCTTACTAATGCGCAGACACCAATATTTGGAGAAGCATATGAATTAAGAAAGCAGAGGGATGAAATTAAAAATGAAGTTGCTAGGAAATCAAAGGAAGAAGATCAGCAACAGCTAAATGATATCCTTAACGCCAGAGAGCATATAAAAGGGATGCTAAAAGACCCCTCCTCAGCTAAATTTTCTGGTGAATTCATTGGGAAAAATGGTGCTATCTGTGGCCATGTCAACGCTAAAAATAGTTTTGGTGGTTACACTGGGGAGTCTCGTTACATATTTTCTGTCAATTTTTCTGCAATAGATGAAGGCACCACCTCCTTTAATAAGGAGTGGGAGAGACAGTGTTATCTTAATTGAATGGCAAGGATAAAGCATGCAAGAAACCATGACGAGAATAGAACTGTCTGGAGTCCTGGGTAAAACCTTTGGGAAGGTTCATTATCGTTTAATAAAGAACATCAATGAAGCCGGAGAGGCATTATCTGCGACGATCCCTGGATTTGAAAGGTTCATGATATCCAGTGAGGAGCGTGGATTGACCTATGCAGTATTTAAAGGGAATAAGAATATCGGGCATGATGATTTAGGATTCCCTGTAAGTGGCGAAATTATCCGCATAGTCCCTGTTATCATTGGCAGTAAGAAGGCAGGAATTCTCCAAACAATCCTTGGTGCAGTTATTGTTGCGGCAAGTGTTACCTATGGTTTTTTCACAGAGGATTGGGCTAATGCCGCGTATGGTATTCAAGCTGGCGGCGCCATGATGCTCGGCGGCGTCGTTCAGATGCTCTCCCCACAGCCAGCTGGCCTGGCACGAAAAGAATCCGCTGACAATAAAGCGTCCTACGCCTTTGGGGGCGTGACGAACACTGCCTCTCAGGGATACCCGGTCCCTTTGCTTTATGGCAAACGGCGAATTGGCGGCGCCATTATATCTGCCGGTATTTACGTAGAAGACCAGCAATAAGTTTTATTCAGTAAACCATCCAATTCAGGCCACCTTGCGGTGGCTTTTTTTATGGGCGTAATATGGCAAATAACATAATTAAAGGGCGCAAGGGTGGCGGCTCAAAGCAGCGTACACCGACGGAACAGCCGGATGATTTACAGTCCGTTGCAAAAGCCAAAATTCTGCTCGCATTAGGTGAGGGTGAATTTGCAGGTGGTTTAACCGGGAAAGATATTTATCTTGATGGCACCCCGCTTGAAAATGCTGATGGTTCGCAAAACTTCAGTGGCGTGTCCTGGGAATTTCGCCCCGGCACGCAGGCTCAGACTTATATTCAGGGTATTCCCGGTACTGAAAATGAAATCAGTGTAGGAACGGAAGTTTCCAGCAAGACAGCCTGGACCCATACCTTTACTAATACCCAGCTTTCTGCCGTTCGTGTCCGCCTGAAATGGCCGTCCCTGATGAAACAGGAAGATGACGGCGACGTGGTGGGCAATACCGTCAAGTATGCGATTGACCTGCAGACCGACGGCGGCGCCTGGCAGACGGTGCTGGAAACCGCTGTCACGGGTAAAACCACCTCCGGTTATGAGCGGAGCCATCGTATTGATCTGCCCCAGGCCGGCAGTACCTGGACGCTACGCCTGCGTAAAATCTCTCCGGATGCAAACAGTGTCAAAGTTGGCGACGTGATGACGCTGCAGAGCTATACCGAAGTGATTGACGCGAAGCTGCGTTATCCCAACACCGCGCTGCTTTATATCGAGTTCGACTCCAGCCAGTTTAATGGCTCCATTCCGCAAATTTCCTGTGAGCCGCGTGGGCGCGTGATTCGTGTGCCGGATAACTACAATCCGGAAACCCGCGAATATACCGGCGTCTGGACCGGCGGGTTTAAATGGGCCTGGACGGATAACCCGGCCTGGATCTATTACGACATTGTTACAGCTGACCGTTTTGGTCTCGGTAATCGTCTGAGCAGCGCCAATATTTCGAAATGGACGTTGTACCAGATTGCACAGTACTGCGATCAGCTGGTTCCTGACGGGCGCGGTGGTGACGGCATGGAGCCGCGCTATACCTGTAACGTCTACGTCCAGGAACGCAACGACGCTTACACCGTGCTGCGAGACTTTGCCGCCATTTTCCGGGGCATGACCTGCTGGAACGGTGAGCAGATTGTTGTGCAGGCTGATATGCCGCGTGATGTCGATTTTACCTATACGCGCGCCAATATTGTCGGCAAACCCCGTTATTCGAGCAGCAGCAGCCAGGTTCGGTACACCAACGCCCTGGTTTCCTGGTCTGATCCGGATAATGCTTATGCTGATGCGATGGAGCCGGCGTTTATCCCGGAACTGGTTTCCCGCTACAGTTTTAACCAGCTCGAACTGACCGCGATTGGCTGTACGCGCCAGAGCGAAGCCCACCGTAAGGGGTTGTGGGGCATACTGACCAACAACAAAGACCGGGTCGTTGAGTTTGATGTGGGGCTGGACGGTCGCATTCCTCAACCCGGTTATATCATTGCCCTGGCGGATGAGTTACTGGCCGGACGGGTCAACGGCGGGCGAATCAGCGCGGTGAATGGCCGGGTGATTACGCTGGATCGTGATGTGGATGCCAAACCTGGCGACCGTCTCCAGCTAAACCTGCCATCCGGTATCTCACAGAGCCGGACCATTCAGGCTGTTAACGGACGCCGGCAGATTACGGTCACAACGGCGTACAGTGAGACGCCAGAACGGGAATGCGTCTGGGCCATTGAATCTGATGACCTCTTCCTGCAGCAGTACCGGGTTACAGGGGTAAAAGAGAACAGCGATGCCACCCTCACGATCACCGGCGTGGCACATGACCCGGATAAATTCGCCCGCATCGATACCGGCGCTATTATCGACCAGCGCCCGGTTAGCGTATTGCCGGCGGGCAACCAGTCACCTCCTGACGATATTGTCATCACATCCCGCTCGGTCGTGAATCAGGGGATCAGCGTCGAAACGATGCAGGTTAACTGGTCAGCGGTCAGCGGCGCTATTGCCTACGAGGCACAGTGGCGCCGTAACGACGGGAACTGGATTAATGTGCCGCGCAGCTCGACCACCTCGTTTGAGGTCAGCGGCATTTATGCCGGTCGTTACCTGGTTCGCGTCCGTGCGATCAATGCGGCGGAGATCTCGAGCGGCTGGGCGTATTCCGAAGAGAAAACCCTGACCGGCAAGGTCGGCGAGCCGCTGGCACCGCTGGCGCTGGCAACCCGTTCGCTGGTTCATGGGGTCCAGGTTAGCTGGGAGTTCCCGACCGGCTCCGGGGATACGCTGCGCACGGAATTGCAGTACAGCAAAAACCAGGACGGCAGTGCGCCAATGCCATTATCAGACGTAGCCTATCCGGGGAAAAGCTATCAGCAGATGGGCCTCAGTATGGGCGCCGAATTCTGGTACCGGGCGCGCCTTGTGGATCGTCTTGACAATGAAAGCCCGTGGACCGGCTGGGTCCAGGGGATGGCCAGCGATAACTTTGATGACTACTACGAAAACCTGACCGATGCGATCAAGGATACGGATGCCTGGGAGGAAACGCAGCGCACCATTAGCGAAACGCAGGAAGGTATCCGCAATACGCAGCAGGAACTGGAGCAGACCGCTGAAGAGCTGCGTCAGGAAGCCGCAGATCAGGCGAAGCAAGTCAGCCAGGATATTGATGCATCGGCGAAAAGCATCACTGCTGATGTTGACGGGAAGATCTCCGCCGTGAATAAAACCATCACGGATGAGCTTACCTCGGTAAATGAGTCTCTCGATTCTGGTCTGGCTCAGGCAAACAAGGGGATTCAGGAGGCAAAATCCGCCGTCGCTGATGCGAATCAGCAGATAGCAATTTTGAGCAAGTCGCTGGCCGACGGCGATGCCGCATTGAATGCGCAGATTAAAACTGCCGAGAATGGCCTGAAGCAGTCGTTGTCTCAGGTCAACACCACGTTAACCAATGCGGTTAAGCAGGAAACTGCGGATCGTATCGCAGATGTTAACGCGAAGGCGGCACAGGCTGCTGATGAACTGCTGGCGGCAACGCAGGGGATTGAGGCGAGTATCGAGAGCCTGACTCAGGTAATGAAGAGTGCCGATGAAAATCTGGCGCGGGAAATGTCCAGCCTCGCTGCCGGCGCTAATATCCAGTTCGATTCGCATGTTATCTGGCATTTCAACAATCAGACGACCGAGGGCTGGACCGGAAGCGCCGGCGTACCGGGAGTGTCCCAGGATGGCTGGTTACGCCCTGCTGACAGCGCCACCGATCCGTACATTACCTCTCCTGGCGGTTTGGCTGTCAATGGTGCGGCGTACCGCTTCATCATGCTGCGCTTTCGTAAAACCGGCAAACCAGTCTGGGCGGGTGAGATCCGTTGGGTGTCTGCCGGCGAAAACTTCAATAACACGAAGCGATACATTGTTGCTGAGCCAGAATATGCCGATGGGGTGGCAACCCTGACGGTGCGTGATATTCCTTGGACAGGGAACATTGATCGTATTCGTCTGGACCTGACGAACCAGCAGGATGCCAGCAACTTTATCGAATTCGACTGGATCGCCGTTGGCCGGCCAGCACCCGGCGCCAGTACGGCGGCTCTGCAGGATGTGCGCAGCACGCTGAGTAACGCGCTGACCGCCGAAGCGCAGGCACGCAGCACGCTGGCGGCGCAGATGCGTGGCTCCTATGAGGGCAGCGATCTGGAGAAAGTCACCTCCGGGCTGCTGTACCAGGAAAAAACGGCGCGCGTTACCGCCATCTCAGCGGAAGTTAAGGCCAGAGAGTCCCTGCAGACGCAGTTTAACGACAACAAAGCTGCTGTTTCTGGTGAACTGAGTTCTCTGACGACAGAGCAGAGTGCGCAGGCGAGTCGTATCGGAGGCCTGGAAACCAGCCTCGGGAAAAAAGCCGATGCGACCGCGCTGACGTCCCTGACGCAGAAAGTTGAGCAACAGGGTGCCACGCTGACATCGCAGGGAACCGCGTTAACATCACTCACTAACCGGGTGGGCCAGACGGAAACGGGCCTGGCTGGTACGAATGAGGCGTTGAGCGGGCTGGAGTCTGTTGTTACCCAGCAGGGCGACAGGATAACCAGCCAGGGTCAGTCCATCACGAAACTGACGAGCGATTTGGGCACGACAAATGCCACGCTGGCGAAGAAAGCGGAGGCGAGCGCGGTCACCGCGTTAACACAGCAGGTAGAGCAAAACGGCCAGGATATTCGCAGCAATACTGACAGCA
>NZ_JAGRQY010000125.1:0-57166 GCF_018223905.1 Klebsiella sp. 28 | reverse complement strand
TTGCCGGTGGTCACCCCCACCGTCAGCAGCACCCGCTGCTGACGGTGGGGGTGACCACCGGCAACACGCTGGATATCGTCCGCGCGGTGGAAGAAAACCGGCTCGATCTCGGGCTGGTCACGCTGCCCGTGCAGGGGCGCAGTCTGGCGGTGACTGCGATGTTAGATGAGGAGTTCGTGACCATCTATGCCAGCCGCGAGACGGAGATGCCGGCGGTTTATACTCCCGCCGAGCTGCAGGCGCAGCCGCTCATTGCCTTCGAGGCGGGTAGCGGCACGCGGGATCTGATTGACCGCTGGTTCCGCTCGGCGGGACTGGCGGTGACGCCGGTAATGCAGTTGGGGAGCATCGAGGCGATTAAGCGCATGGTGCGGGCAGGGCTGGGCTACAGCATCGTGCCCCGCATGGCGGTGGAGCGGGTGGAGGATCGCGACGGATTACGCGTACACTCGCTGGCGCCGCGGCTATACCGACAGCTGGCGGTAGTCATGCGTCAGGACAAAATTGTGACAAAAGGTATCGCTGAAATGCTGCGCCTGCTGCATACCGTGCGCTTATAAATCGCCGACGGCAAAATTACCGCATCAAAGACAGTACTTCAGCAGCGAGCGGCTCTGCCTGCGGAGTGTGGCGCTTGCAGTATTAGAATCAAAGGATTACTCGCGGGGGGAGGGCTCGACGGTGAGCGATGACTCCTGCGACGCTTTTTTATCCTGATGATGGTACCAGGCGCCGATGGAGGAGTAGACAAAGCGTCCAAAGAAGAAGAGAAAGCTGATAAGCAGTACGATACGGGTCATGCGACGGTTAAATCGATGTCGTTTACGCATACTGGGTGCCTGACTCACAAAAGGATCCTTGAAGTATACCCGAAGATGGGCGATGGGGGTATTAAGGCACAGGAACGAGATGGGGTCAATTGATGCAGATGTAAAAGTGCGGCAGTGAAAACATTAATTAATGTTATATAAGATAATCGTCGTATTTACATGCTCACTTTATTAGCCGTGAAATGTCGGGAAAAATAAGATTTATTAATGTTGGCGTCAGCATTTGTTGATTTATATCAATAGTCTCCTTCTCTTGGCCACTAAAATCAGCGGACGTTACCGTATCGTTATTATTTACGCGGTCAGCATGGGTGGTTGGATGCCTGCCTGAATATGCCTCGCGGGAGCAGAGGCACTCTGTAGAGCACCTATGAATTTATTAAAATACTATCAACAATATCGCGACAAGTGGTGGGCTTTACCGCTCGTTCTGCCTGCGCTGTTATTACCGGTCGCCAGATGGGCGAATACCTACACCATGCTCAATGGTCATATGGTATTTTTGTATTATCTTCCCCTGGCGCTGGTGCTCAGCCTGATGATGTTTTTTGGCTGGGCGGCGATCCCTGGCATTATTATTGGCCTGCTGTTAACTCTGGCCCACGGCATGATGCTTGAGCAGTCCATCGGTGTGCTGTTCCATTTCCTTATCCCCTGCGTGCTCTGCTGGGGCGGCTACCGCATTTTTGTCCCCCAGCGTCAGCAGGTCTCACACGGCAACGTCCGACTGATGCCGCATCGTCTGTTCTGGCAAATGCTGCTCCCCTCGGTCATTTTTCTGATTTTGTCACAGATTGCCGAATATCTTGGACTTCATCCGCGCACAACGGAAATGACCGGCGTTACGCCATTTAGTTTACGTTCATTAATCACCTTTCAGGCGCTAATGGTAGGGTGCCTGACCGGCATGCCGCTGTGTTATTTTGTGTTACGGGTCATTCGTAATCCTTTTCATTTACGCGGCTTTATTTCTCAGGTTCGCTTACAAATTGATCCAAAAATAAAAAAAATTGAAATTATTTGCTGGGCGACGGTATTAATTCTGCTACTGTGGCTATTATTGATGCCGCTTAATGATAGCAGCACCATATTTAGTACGAATTATACGTTGTCATTGCTGATGCCGGTGATGCTCTGGGGTGCCATGCGTTTTGGCTATCGCTTTATCTCACTGATCTGGACGCCGGTGCTGATTGCCGTGATCCATTTTCATTACCGTTACTTACCAATTTACCCAAGCTATAACACCCAGTTGGCGATCACGTCATCAAGCTATCTGGTATTCTCGTTTATTGTCGCCTATACGGCGATGCTGGCGACACAGCAGCGGCTGATCTACGCTCGCGTCCGGCAGATGGCCTTCCTCGACCCGGTGGTTCATATGCCGAACTTGCGGGCGCTGAGCCGGGCGCTCAACGGCACGAGCTGGTCGACGCTCTGTTTTCTGCGCATTCCTGAGCTTGAACTGCTGGGGCGCCACTATGGGGTACTTTTGCGAATCCAGTATAAGCAAATGCTGGCGAACCACCTGAGAACGCTGCTGCAGCCCAACGAAGCGGTATATCATCTTGCCGGTCACGATTTAGTGTTCCGTCTCAATAGCGAAGGGCACCAGGCGCGCATTCACTTAATTGACCGCTCCCTGCGACAGTTCCGTTTCCACTGGGACGGGGTCCCCCTGCAGCCGCGGATCGGCATGAGCTATTGCAACGTTCGCTCGCCGGTCAAGCATCTGTATTTACTGCTTGGCGAGTTGAACACCATTGCCGACATGTCGTTAGCCAGCGGCCATCCGGAAAATTTACAGCGCCGCGGCGCGGGCCATGTTCAGCAGGATCTGAAAGATAAAGTCGTGATGATGAACCGCATTCTCAAAGCGCTGGAACATGACCATTTTGTCCTGATGGCGCAGCCTATCCAGGGCATTCGCGGCGATCGCTATCATGAAGTGCTGGTGAGGATGGAAGGGGAGTCGGGTGAGCTAACGGGGCCAAACGAGTTCTTGCCGGTGGCGCACGAGTTTGGGCTGTCCACGCGGGTGGACCAGTGGGTTATTGAGCATACGCTGGCCTTTATGGACGCCAACCGGCGGGCGCTGCCCGGTCTGCGGCTGGCGATCAATCTTTCTCCGGTGTCGCTGAGCCGCAGCCAGTTTCCTCAGGAGGTCGAAGCGCTGCTGCAGGCCTACAACATTGAGCCATGGCAGATTATTTTCGAGCTGACCGAGAACTACGCGCTCAGCAATCCCGAGCTGGTCTGCCAGACTTTAGAGCATCTGCGGGCGCTGGGCTGCCGGGTGGCGATCGATGATTTTGGTACCGGCTACGCCAGCTACGCCCGGTTAAAAACAATGAACGTCGACATTCTTAAAATCGACGGCAGTTTTATTCGCAATCTGCTTGCCAGCAGTCTTGATTACCAGGTCGTGGACTCTATTTGTCGTCTGGCGCGTATGAAGAACATGCAGGTGGTGGCCGAATATGTGGAGTCGCCGGAAATACGCCAGGCGGTCATCACGCTGGGGATCGATTATATGCAGGGCTATGATATCGGGGTACCGGTACCTCTGACGCAGTTGGCGGAGGAGATGACCGGCTGAGCAGCAAAAAGCCGGGCGTAAGCGCCCGGCTCGGTTGATAGCCAGAGATACGATCAGGCGTCTGGCTCTTCTTCAGCAATCTTCAGCATCCATTCCGGCACGCCTTCCCAGTACTGTTGCTCTTTTTCCAGATCCAGCAGCACCAGCGCATTCTGGCTAAACCAGTTGTGCGGAAACGTCAGCGTCCAGTGGTGAGCTTCCGTCTGCAGGCGCAGCGTCGGCGGCGTAGTGGTAGCCTGACGCTGGTTATTCAGCAGTACGCCCAGGCGCAGTAGCTGAATTAGCGGCAGAAACTGCTTTTTCCTGAATAGCGTAAAGCGCGGCAGATCGTCGAGCTTGATCGCTTTGCGATGATAGCGTACGAGGGTGGCCATCAGCATCTGCTGCTCCTGGTTGAAGCCCGGCAGGTCGCTATTTTGGAGAATGTAGGCCGAGTGACGATGCATGCCGCTGTGGTTGATATTCAGCCCTACCTCATGGAGCATCACCGCCCATTTCAACAGCGCCGCGAGGTGCGGATTGGCCAGCTTGGGATTCTGCTCCTGCCACTGCTCCAGCATCTGGGTGGTAGTTTCCAGTACCCGGCGCGCCTGTTCGCGATCGATGTTGTACTGATTTGCCAGACTCTGTGCCGTGCGGCTACGAATATCCTGGTGGCGGAAGCGGCCTTCCATTTCGTACAGCACGCCTTCACGCAGGGCGCCATCGGACAGACGAAGTTCTTTAATGGCTAGCGCGTCAAACACGCCGCACAGAATCGCCAGCCCCGGGGCAAAGACCGCTTTACGATCTTCAGAAAGACCAGGCAGACTGAGCGCGTCGAAGTTTTTATGCTTCAGCAGCTCACTGACCAGCATTTCGAGGCGCTCCGGCGTAATAAATCCGTCCTTCTCGCCCATCGCCACCAGCACTTCCTGGGCGGCTTTAATGGTGCCGGAGGCGCCCAGCGCCACGGTCCATCCCTGAATACGGAACTGCCAGGCCAGCGTCTCCAGCTTCTGCACCGCCGCCAGGCGCGCGCGCTGGAAGTTTTCTTTATTGATAACGCCGCCAGGGAAATAGGCCTGCGAGAAGCTCACGCAGCCCATGCGGCGGCTTTCCACCAGGCGGGGCTCAAAATCTTCGCCAATGACCAGCTCGGTTGAACCGCCGCCGATATCAATCACCAGCTTGCGGCCGCGCTCCGGCTGCGTGTGCTCAACGCCCATAAAAATCAGGCGCGCTTCTTCATTACCGGAGATGATCTCGATCGGGTAGGGGATCACTTTTTCCGCGCGTTTAAGAAACTCCGCCGCGTTGGTCGCCTGACGCAGCGTATGCGTCCCGACGATACAGACGCTGGAGGGGGAGAACCCCTGCAGGCGTTCGGCAAACAGCGACAGGCAGTTCAGCCCACGGGTCATGGCTTCTTCGCTCAACACCGAGTTTTCATCGAGGCCATCGGCCAGATGTACGCGCTGTTTCAGGCGTCCGATGATCTGCATGGCGCCGTCGACGACACGGGCGATCACCATATGAAAACTGTTCGAACCAAGGTCAACCGCAGCGAACTCCTGCGGCCGAGGGGTGTTATCGTTTATTGGCATAGGTTAGTCGGGTTGTTCGAGTGATTTGAGATAATCGTAAATCGCCATTTGCGCGCGCACTTTACGGCGATTGCCGCGCGGCACATAGCGGTTACTCAGTTCTTTATCAAGATAGCGCGCTTTTACCGTATCGTTGAACAGGATATCAAAAATATCCAGCACCCGCTGCTTCAGACGCGGATCGAGCAGCGGAGCGGCAACTTCGATGCGATAATCGATGTTACGCGTCATCCAGTCGGCAGAGGAGAGCCAGACCTGTTTATCGCCACCGTTTTCAAAACAGTAGACCCGGTCGTGCTCGAGGAAACGGTCCACAATACTGATGACGCGGATATTTTCGCTGATACCTTCCAGTCCCGGGATCAGCGAGCACATGCCGCGGATCAGCAGATTAACCGGCACGCCGGAGCTGGAGGCGGCATACAGTCGGTCCACCAGACCTTTATCCACCAGGTTGTTCAGCTTCAGCGTAATCCCGGACGGTTGCCCGTTTTGCGCATTGGCGATCTCGCGATCGATCATCTCATACAGCAGACGACGCGAGTTCTGCGGCGACACCAACAGGTAGTCGAAGCTAACCGGACGATAGGGGTTCTCGATAAAGTTAAACACCCGGCGGACTTCATTGGTAATGCGCGCATCGGCGGTTAACAGCGAATAGTCGGTGTAGATCCGCGCCGTCTTCTCGTTAAAGTTACCGGTGCCGATGTGGGCGTAGCGCACCACCTCATCGCCTTCTTTACGCGAGATAAGGAACAGCTTGGCGTGGATCTTCAGACCTGGCGCAGAGAAGATAACGTGGACTCCGGCTTCCGTCAGGCGTTTCGCCCAGTGAATGTTAGCCTCTTCATCGAAGCGCGCCTGCAGCTCCACCACTACGGTGACTTTCTTACCGTTGTGGGCGGCGTGGATCATCGCGTCAATGATGCGCGAATCCTTGGCTACACGGTAGATGTTGATTTTGATCGCCAGCACGCTGGGGTCGAAGGAGGCCTGACGCAGCAGCTCCAGCACGTGCTCAAAGGTGTGATAGGGATAGTAGAGCAGCACGTCGCGTTCGCGAATGGCGTCGAAGCCGTTGCGGAATTTATCAAACCACAGATGACGCAGGCGCGGCATGGGCTTATTGACCAGATTGGCCTTACCGACGTTCGGGAAGCCGATAAAGTCTTTAAAGTTGTGATAGCGGCCGCCCGGCAGCATTGAGTCATAGTTGGAAATGGAGAGCTTATCGCGCAGCATTTCGACCATCGCATCCGGCATATCGCGCTGGTAGACGAAGCGAACCGGCTCGGCGGTCAGGCGCTGCTTGAGGCTGGAGGACATCAGCTCCATCAGGCTCGACTCCATCTCATGCACCAGATCGTACTCGGCGTCACGGGTCATCTTCATCGAGTAGGCGTTCAGCGCATCGTAATCAAAGAAGCCTTTAAAAATATCGTCCAGGCAATAGCGCAGGATGTTATCCAGGAGGATCATTGGCTTGCGGCGACGCGGCGCTTCCGGCGGCAGGTTCACGAAGCGCGGCACTTTATCCGACGGTATTTCCAGCAGAGCATAGTTGATGTTTTCCCCGCGGATAATCTCCACCGCCAGATAGGTGTAATCATCTTTCAGGAACTGCACGAGGTCCGTTTCGCGGTTGATCAGGATCGGCGAGATATGCTGGCGTAAATACTGCTTGAAGTAGTTGCGCAGCCAGGCCTGCTGATTGACGGACAGCTGGCGCTCGTTGATCAGGAAGATCTGGTTACGCGCCATCTCCAGCAACAGTTCATTATACAGACTATCGAATTCCTGATCGGCCTTCAGAACGCGGGCCTGAATTTTGCCTAACAGGTGGCGAGAATGGGCGGTACTGCCTTGTTCTTCACTGATAATAATCCGGCGCTTCAGCTCAGCGAAGCGCACTTTGTAAAACTCATCCAGGTTGTTGGAGTAAATCCCTAAGAAGCGCATGCGCTCAATCAGCGGGTTACTCTTGTCCGCCGCTTCCTGCAGCACGCGTTCGTTAAAAGACAACCAGCTGAGTTCTTTTTCGATGTATAGCTTTTCCTGGCCCATTACCGCTCACACTCCGTTTTACTCACAGGACGTAGACTATTATGACGAATTTTTCTGCGTAGCGATTTACTGTGTCACAACAATATGACAGTAAGAAGAATTATTTCTGTGAGATGTTTGATTAGTAAACACTTTTAATTAAAAAAAAGCCCCGCGATGTGCACATGCGGGGCTGGTTGTTCATTCGTCGGCGGCATAGCCCTGCGGGGGAAGCTGTCGCTCATCCAGCCAGGCGTGGTTGCCTGCCATGCGCAGACGTCCATCGACGAACCAGCTGATGACCAGCGGATAAATGGCATGTTCCTGGGCCTGAACCCGCGCCGTGATTTCCTCCTCGCTGTCGCCAGCGAAGACCGGCACCTTGGCCTGCAGAATAACCGGCCCACCGTCCAGCTCATCGGTGACGAAGTGCACCGAGGTGCCGTGCTCCTCGTCACCGTTCTCCAGCACCTGACGATGAGTATGCAGGCCAGGATACTTCGGCAGTAGCGAGGGATGGATGTTCAGCAGACGTCCCTGATAGTGGCTGACGAACGCCGGGCTAAGGATACGCATATAGCCTGCCAGCACCACCAGATCCGGGGCGTAGGCGTCGATTTCATGCATCAGCTGACGATCGAACGCTTCCCGGTCGGCAAACTGACTTTGCGCCAGCGCATGGGCCGGGATGCCGGCCAGGCGCGCGCGCTCAAGGCCGAACGCATCAGCCTTGTTACTGAATACCGCACGCAGGGTGCCGTTTATCTGTTTCCGGCCGCAGGCGTCGATGATCGCCTGCAAATTGCTGCCGCTACCGGAAATCAGCACCACGATGTTTTTCATGCAATGACCACACGCTGTTCGGAATCGGAGGCTTTGATATACCCGATTTTCCACGCGTTTTCACCTTTGTCATTCAGCAGGGCAATCGCTTTGTCCGCTTCCGCTGCCGGCAGGGCGATAATCATCCCTACGCCGCAGTTAAAGGTACGGTACATTTCATGCTGGCTGACGTTACCGGCGGTTTGCAGCCAGTTGAAGACGGATGGCCACTGCCAGGAGGACTCATCGATAATCGCCTGGGTGTTATCCGGCAGCACGCGCGGAATGTTTTCCCAGAAGCCGCCGCCGGTCAGGTGGGCAATAGCGTGGACGTCAACGCTGGCGATCAGATCAAGCACCGATTTCACATAGATGCGGGTTGGCGCCAGCAGATGGTCGGCCAGCGGTTTACCGTCAAGGTCGGTAGTTTGTGGGTCAACGCCGCTAACCTCAATGATCTTACGCACCAGCGAATAGCCGTTAGAGTGCGGGCCGCTGGACGCCAGCGCCACCAGCACGTCGCCATCGGTCACTTTGCTGCCGTCGATGATTTCTGATTTTTCCACTACCCCGACGCAGAAACCCGCCACGTCGTAATCTTCGCCGTGGTACATCCCGGGCATCTCTGCGGTTTCACCACCGACCAGCGCGCAACCGGACTGCAGGCAGCCTTCGGCGATGCCGTTGATGACGCTGGCTGCGGTATCGACGTCCAGTTTACCGGTGGCGTAATAATCCAGGAAAAACAGCGGCTCAGCGCCCTGAACCACCAGGTCGTTCACGCACATGGCGACCAGGTCGATACCGATGGTGTCGTGACGCTTCAGATCCATTGCCAGACGCAGCTTGGTACCGACGCCGTCGGTGCCGGAGACCAGTACCGGCTCGCGGTATTTCTGCGGCAGTGCGCACAGCGCGCCGAATCCGCCCAGTCCCCCCATCACTTCCGGGCGACGGGTTTTCTTCACCACGCCCTTAATACGGTCGACGAGAGCGTTGCCTGCATCAATATCCACGCCGGCATCTTTATAGCTGAGAGAGGTTTTATCGGTCACTGCGAAGTCTCCACGCGTTTGCGGTAAGCAAGAAAAATCGGCGCAATTCTAACAGGGAAAGCAAACGTTTGCGAGCCTGCTTTACAGTTGGCGTAAAACCGCTGATGAATGGTTAAATTTGATACTGCTCACGAAAATGAAACCGGGTACAGTCTGGTGCTTGCCTCTACGTAAAGAAATCCTCATCATACGACTGAAACCGGTTTCCGTGTTGGTTTGCCACGCATTTTGTCGGTGATTGACGCGGGTCAGGAGAGGGATGAATGAAGATTGCGGCATTTGATATCGGTGGCACCGCGTTAAAGATGGGCGTGATGGCCCGCGACGGCAGGCTGCTGGAAACCGCCAGGCAGTCAATCAATGACAGCGATGGCGATCGGATCTTACAGGCAATGCTGTCGTGGCTGGCGGCCCATCCGTCGTGTGAAGGAATAGCCATCAGCGCGCCGGGCTATATCGATCCGCACAGCGGTTTTATCACCATGGGCGGCGCTATCCGTCGATTTGATAACTTCGCCATGAAATCGTGGCTCGAGACGCGAACCGGGCTGCCGGTCTCGGTGGAAAACGACGCCAACTGTGTGCTGCTGGCCGAGCGCTGGCAGGGCAAAGCGGCGGAGATGGCCAATTTTCTGGTGCTCACTATCGGTACTGGCATCGGTGGGGCGATTTTCTGCCAACACCAGCTGATCAACGGGGCGCGTTTTCGTGCCGGCGAATTCGGCTACATGCTTACCGACCGTCCCGGCGGACGCGATCCTCGTCGCTATTCAATGAATGAGAACTGCACTCTGCGGGTGCTGCGCCATCGCTATGCGCAACATATTGGCGCGCCGCTGGATAGCGTGACAGGCGAACTGATTTTCGACCGCTATGACGCCGGCGACCCGGTTTGTCAGCGTCTGGTCGCCGAGTTCTTCAATGGCCTGGGCCATGGCCTTTATAACCTCGTCCATATCTTCGATCCGCAGACCATTTTTATCGGTGGCGGCGTTGTGGAACGCCCAGGATTTCTGACGCTACTGCGCCAGCATCTGGCCTGGTTCGGCATTGCCGACTATCTCGATACCGTCAGTCACGGTAACGATGCCGGCCTGATTGGCGCGGTTTACCATTTTAATCAGCTGTATCGTTCGCCAGACGACGATCGACATTAGGGAGAGACTATGTCCGGATTTAAAGCAGGTTTTCTGTGGGGCGGCGCGGTCGCAGCGCATCAGTTAGAGGGCGGCTGGCAGGAGGGCGGCAAGGGGATCAGCGTGGCGGATGTGATGACCGCCGGCGCCCACGGCGTGCCGCGGGAAATTACCGACGGCGTGGTGGCCGGGAAAAACTACCCGAACCATGAGGCGATCGATTTTTATCATCGTTATCCACAAGACCTGGCGCTGTTTGCCGAGATGGGCTTCAAATGTTTTCGCACCTCGATTGCCTGGACGCGTATTTTCCCGCAGGGCGATGAGCTGGAGCCCAACGAGGCTGGCCTGCAGTTTTATGATGATCTGTTCGACGAATGCCTGAAACACGGCATTGAGCCAGTCATTACGCTGTCGCATTTTGAAATGCCTTATCACCTGGTCACCGAGTACGGCGGCTGGCGCAACCGCAAGCTAATCGACTTTTTCGTGCGCTTTGCCAGGGTCGTCTTCACCCGCTATCAACATAAAGTGAAGTACTGGATGACCTTTAACGAGATCAACAACCAGGCCAACTTCCATGAGGACTTTGCCCCCTTCACCAACTCCGGTTTGAAATATTTGCCGGATGAAGACCGGGAACCGGTGATGTACCAGGCCGCGCACTATGAGCTGGTGGCCAGCGCCCTGGCGGTGAAAGCGGCGCGCGAGATCAACCCGGCGCTGCAGATTGGCTGCATGATCGCTATGTGCCCCATCTATCCGCTGACCTGCGCCCCGGACGATATGATGATGGCGATGAACGCCATGCACCGCCGTTACTGGTTTACCGACGTCCACGTGCGCGGTCGCTATCCGCAGCATCTGCTCAACTATTTTGCCCGCCGCGGCTTTACTCTGGATATCACCGAAGCCGATCGTCAGGCGTTAACCGAGGGCTGTGTCGACTACATTGGCTTTAGCTACTATATGTCGTTCGCTACCAAAGCCACCGAAGACAACCCCTTGCTTGATTATGATGAAACCACCAGCCTGGTCTCCAACCCGTACGTCAAAAAGTCGGACTGGGGCTGGCAG
Source organism: Klebsiella sp. 28 (assembly GCF_018223905.1). NCBI lineage: Bacteria > Pseudomonadati > Pseudomonadota > Gammaproteobacteria > Enterobacterales > Enterobacteriaceae > Klebsiella > Klebsiella sp. 28. The sequence continues at coordinate 46,018 of NZ_JAGRQY010000125.1, read as the reverse complement.
ATTGACCCGGTCGGCCTGCGCTATTCGCTGAACTGGTTCTGGGATCACTACCAGCTGCCACTGTTTATTGTCGAAAACGGCTTTGGCGCGATTGATGTCCGCGAAGCGGACGGCAGCGTCAATGACCAGTATCGTATCGATTATCTCTCCGCCCATATCGCGGAGATGAAAAAGGCGGTGGTCGAGGATGGCGTCGATCTGATGGGCTACACCCCCTGGGGCTGTATCGATCTGGTTTCCGCCGGCACGGGGGAAATGAAAAAACGCTACGGCTTTATTTATGTCGATAAAGATAATGAAGGCAATGGCACGTTGGCACGCAGCCGGAAAAAGTCGTTTGCCTGGTATCAGCAGGTAATTGCCAGCAACGGGGAGAACCTGTCGTAGTCGGGTGGCGCTAACGCTTAACCGACCTACAATACACGTAGGCCCGCGTAAGCGTATGGACTGCACCCCGCACCCAAGCCGGAGCCTCGCCTCCGGTTTTTTTGTCTCTAAATCACTTTGCTTGATATACGTCAAGCAAGATGGGTATGGCACAATCCGCAAAAAGCGGTATAATCCCGCGATTTTTTTTGTGGCTGCCCCTCAGAGGAGAAAGAGAATGAAGATTGTGGAAGTCAAACACCCACTCGTCAAACACAAGCTGGGCCTGATGCGCGAGCACGACATCAGCACCAAACGCTTCCGTGAACTCGCCTCAGAAGTGGGCAGCTTACTGACTTATGAAGCCACCGCCGATCTGGAGACTGAGAAAGTCACTATTGAAGGCTGGAACGGTCCGGTGGAAGTCGAGCAGATCAAGGGCAAGAAAATTACCGTTGTGCCTATCCTGCGCGCTGGCCTCGGCATGATGGAAGGGGTGCTGGAGCACGTGCCAAGCGCGCGTATCAGCGTGGTCGGTATCTATCGCAATGAAGAAACCCTCGAGCCGGTGCCTTACTTCCAGAAACTGGTGTCTAACATCGATGAACGTATGGCGCTGGTCGTTGACCCGATGCTGGCCACCGGTGGGTCGATGATCGCCACTATCGATCTGCTGAAAAACGCCGGCTGCACCAGCATCAAGGTGCTGGTGCTGGTGGCGGCGCCGGAAGGTATTGCCGCGCTGGAGAAAGCCCACCCGGACGTTGAGCTGTACACCGCCTCTGTCGATAAGGGACTGAACGAGCACGGGTATATCATTCCCGGTCTCGGCGATGCCGGCGACAAGATTTTTGGAACGAAATAAAATATACCGCGAAAAAAGCCGACTTTGAGAGTCGGCTTTTTTTTGAATAAAAGTAATCCACAGCAAATAACAGACGACTCTCAGAGGAATACACTATGACGCGCCGTGCCATCGGGGTGAGTGAAAGACCGCCGCTTTTACAGACAATCCCGCTTAGTTTGCAACATCTGTTCGCCATGTTTGGCGCAACGGTACTGGTGCCTATTCTGTTCCACATTAACCCGGCCACCGTCCTGCTGTTCAACGGCATCGGTACGCTGTTGTACCTCTTTATCTGTAAAGGCAAAATTCCCGCTTATCTGGGATCAAGCTTCGCTTTTATCTCCCCGGTGCTGCTGCTGTTGCCGCTGGGCTACGAAGTGGCGCTGGGCGGCTTTATTATGTGCGGCGTGCTGTTCTGCCTCGTCTCCTTTATTGTCAAAAAAGCCGGTACCGGCTGGCTGGATGTGATGTTCCCGCCGGCGGCGATGGGCGCCATCGTGGCGGTTATCGGCCTCGAACTGGCGGGCGTGGCGGCTAATATGGCCGGGCTGCTGCCGGCCGACGGCCAGTCACCGGACAGTAAAACCATTATTATCTCGATGGTGACCCTGGCGGTGACGGTGTTCGGATCCGTGCTGTTCCGCGGCTTCCTGGCGATTATCCCGATCCTGATCGGCGTGCTGGTGGGCTATGCGCTGTCGTTTGTGATGGGCGTGGTCGATACCACCCCGATCGCCGAGGCCCACTGGTTCGCGCTGCCGACTTTCTACACTCCGCGCTTTGAGTGGTTTGCTATCTTCACCATACTGCCCGCCGCGCTGGTGGTGATTGCCGAGCACGTGGGGCATCTGGTGGTGACCGCCAATATCGTTAAGCGCGATCTGATCCGCGACCCGGGCCTGCATCGTTCGATGTTTGCCAACGGCCTGTCGACGATCGTTTCCGGCTTCTTCGGTTCGACGCCCAACACTACCTACGGTGAAAATATCGGCGTGATGGCGATTACCCGGGTCTACAGCACCTGGGTAATCGGCGGCGCGGCGATCATTGCGATTCTGCTCTCCTGCGTCGGCAAACTGGCGGCGGCTATCCAGATCATCCCGGTGCCGGTGATGGGCGGCGTTTCCCTGCTGCTGTACGGGGTGATCGGCGCCTCGGGGATCCGCGTACTGATTGAATCGAAGGTGGATTACAGTAAAGCGCAGAATCTGATCCTCACCTCCGTGATCCTGATCATCGGCGTTAGCGGCGCTAAAGTGCACATTGGCGCCGCCGAGCTGAAAGGGATGGCGCTGGCGACTATCGTGGGCATCGCCCTCAGCCTGATTTTCAAGCTTATCAGCGTCCTGCGTCCGGAAGAGGTGGTCCTCGACGCGGCGGATAGCGAAGAGTTTAAATAACGATCGCCTGACCGGGCGGCGATCCCGCCCGGTTCTCTCCTGACCTAAATCTGTGGTAAACTCTTCGCGTTTTTCTGTAAGCCTATGTTGAGGTCCATCTGAACGCACCGGCACAGCTCTCTTTGCCACTGTATCTTCCTGACGACGAAACCTTCGCGAGTTTCTGGCCGGGTGATAATCCTTCCCTACTTGCCGCCCTCCAGAACGTACTGCGCCAGGAACACAGCGGGTACATTTATATCTGGTCACGTGAAGGGGCAGGTCGTAGCCACCTGTTACACGCCGCCTGCGCGGAGCTTTCCCAGCGCGGGGATGCGGTAGGCTACGTGCCGCTGGATAAACGGACGTGGTTTGTGCCCGAGGTGCTGGAGGGGATGGAACAGCTGGCGCTGGTGTGCATCGATAACATCGAGTGCGTCGCCGGCGATGAGCCCTGGGAGATGGCCATCTTTAATCTCTATAACCGGATCCTGGAATCAGGCAAAACCCGGCTGCTGATCACCGGCGATCGGCCGCCGCGGCAGCTGAATCTTGGCCTGCCGGATCTGGCCTCACGGCTGGACTGGGGGCAGATCTATAAGCTGCAGCCGCTGTCGGATGAAGACAAACTGCAGGCGCTGCAGCTGCGCGCCAGACTGCGCGGCTTCGAGATGCCGGAAGATGTGTGCCGCTTCCTGCTGAAGCGGCTGGATCGCGAGATGCGTTCGCTGTTTATGACCCTCGATCAGCTGGATCATGCCTCGATTACCGCTCAGCGCAAGCTGACGATCCCCTTCGTGAAAGAGATCCTTAAGCTTTAGTCCGCCAGGGGAGTCAGCTCCTGCTCCGTCAGCCCGGTCAACCGGGCGACCAGGTCGCGCGGAAGGCCGCTGTGCAGCATAGCGACAGCGATGCGCTGCGCCTCTTCTTTCCGTCCTTCCTGACGCCCCTGCGCCAGGCCCCGCTCCAGCCCCTGTTGTTCCAGATATTCCGCAATCGTCATCAACGTCTCCTTATGCTGCGGCGTACGTAACGCCAGCTCGCGAATGAATTTAATCGGCTCGCGCGTGTTGCCTGCCTGCACCAGATAGTGCATCAGGGCTTGTACCTGCGATTCCGTCGCCAGTCCAGTCAATAATAATTCGCTCAGCTTGTCGAGGAGCTGCGCCAGATCGCGTTGTCGAATATGTTTTTGCAGTAACTCCAGCGTTGCCATGCGCTGGTGGGTGGCAATCTCGTCATCCGGAATGACGGTTATGTCCGCCAGCGGAAACGCCCCGTGATAAAGGTGACCGGCCAGCTCCGGAGCGACGAATTCATCGAGCCAGCGCAGAGAGAACGGATAGGGGCTCACCAGACCGTGGTAGAAGAGAACAGGGATCACCAGCGGCAGGCGATCGTGGCCGGCATCGAGATGGCGCTGCATGGCGGCGATGGCGTAGCGCATCAGACGAAAGGCCATATGCCGGTCGGGCGTGCTCTGGTGTTCGATAAGCGCATAAATATAACCGTCGCCCGCCGTGGTTTTCAGGGAATACAAAATGTCGGCGTAAAAGGGACGCAGATCGTCTTCGACAAAATGTCCGGACTCGAGATGCAGCGTACGCAGATCGCACACTTTAAGCAGCGTCTCGGGCAGATACAGTTGCAGGAAATCACGGGCGGTATCGGGATGGGAGAGGTAGGTCTTAAACACGGCGTCATGGGGCGTGGAGGTCGGCTTTTTCATGTTCATCCGTCCAGTGGATTGAGCGATGGGTGAACAGTAGCACCGTCCGGCGGGCGGGAGATATTGGCGTGAAAGATCTGGAATCGCCCACGTAAAAAAAAGCGCCGCGCAAACGCGGCGCGGGTGAGTTAGCTTACGATCTCAAGAACCTGTTCCGGCGGGCGGCCAATACGCGCCTGGCCGCGGCTGACGACGATAGGGCGCTCGATGAGTTTCGGATTGTCGACCATCGCCTGTATCAGCGCCGCGTTGCTGAGAGCCGGGTCGGCCAGATTGAGCGATTTATACAGATCCTCTTTCTGACGCATGAGCTCGCGGGGACTCTCCATACCCAGCAGCTGCAGCAGCTGGCGCAGCGTCCCGGCATCCGGTGGCGTCTCAAGATAAAGCACCACCTCAGGATCGATGCCGCGGCTCTGCAGCAGGCTCAGCGTTTCGCGGCTCTTGGAGCAGCGTGGGTTATGGTAAATTTTTACCGCGTCGGTCATGGGGTCTCCTTACATTTTTTGATAGGGACGGAAGCGAGCCTGCAGATCGCGTAGCTGATCGATACGGGCATCGTAACGCGCCTGCTGCAGGCTACCCAGTTTCACCTGCGAGCTGGCGCTGCTGAGCAGGGAAATCGCCTGCTCCAGCTGGCCGACCAGCGCCATGCTTTCAGCCCGCGCCGCCAGCTCCTGATCGCGATTGCCCAGCGCGCCTTCCGCCTGGGCCAGCAGGTCCCAGCCGTTGCCATCCTCTTTATAGGTAAAGGTATACCGGTTCAGAATGGTCGCCGCTTCCCCGGGCTGCCCGCCCTGCAGCAGGGCGTTGGCCAGGTTCAGCTGCAGCACCGGATTAGTACGCAGCTCGCGGGCGTTTTTAAGGCGATTGATGGCGTCGCTGGTTTTCTTCTGTCCGAGGTCGATATCGGTGGCCAGATCGAGATACCAGGCATTTTGCGGGTCGGCGTTGAGCAGCGGCTGCAGCGTTTTGCGTGCCTGGTCAAAGTTGTTGCTTTCCATCGCCAGCAGAGCGCGACCATACTGGGCGGCATGCTGTTGGCGGATATTGCCTTTATCCCAGGCGTTCAGCAGATCGGTGCCCAGCTTGTTGTCGCCGTTGGTGTACATCCCGAGGGTACGCGCCTTCGCCAGATAGAAGTCCGCCGAGGACTGTACCACCACCGGGCGCATCTGGTTGGCACGGTTACGGGCATCGGCCAGTCGGCTTTCCGGTAGGGGGTGGGTGAGCAGCATTTCCGGCGGTCGCGTCGAGTAGCGCGACTCGTCAAGCAGTTTACCCATAAACATCGGCATAGCCTGCGGGTCGAAACCCGAGCGCTGCAGAACCTGAATGCCAATCCGGTCGGCCTCTTCTTCGTTCTGGCGGGTGAAGCTGATCATACCCTGCTGAGTACCGGCCAGCGTCCCGGTCAGGGCCGCCATTCCGGCCTGCGGGCTGGCCATCGCCAGCAGAATCGAACCCAGGGCACCGACCCAGGTCAGCGGCGCATTGCGCTTCTGATCTTCCATCGCGCGGGCGAGATGGCGCTGCGTCACGTGGGAGATTTCGTGCGCCATGACAGAGGCCAGTTCGCTCTCGTTATCAGAGTAGCGGAACAGGGCGGAGTGGAGGACCACATTGCCGCCGAAGAAGGCGAAGGCGTTGATCTGGTCGTTATTAATCAAATAGAAGTGGAACGGGGTACGCACCGAGTTGGCGTGAGCCACCAGACGCATACCCAGCCCGTTGATATATTGCACCAGCAGAGGGTCGTTGATCAGCGGCGCGCTACCGCGCAGTTGGCGGACGTAGTAATCCCCCATCTGCATTTCCTGACCGATTGACAGCGTGCTTCCTGCGGAGGTTCCCATGTCCGGCAGGGTATCTGCGGAGTCAGCAAAAGCAGGACCTATCGAACCCAGCGTCAGCGACGCGATCGCGGTCGCCACCAGCGTTTTCTTCAACTGCCTGAACATAACCTCTGTCCTGTAATGTGGGTGTGCCAGTTTGACCGATTGTGCGGCGTAATGTTCCCTGGCCGCATCCCAGCGAGTTTAGCTGGCGTTGGCCGCCTTGAAAATATGTTCTTCATGGCGGAGAACGGTTTGACTGCGGCGCATCAAAAAGCGAAGTCTTTTTTGTGACATTTCGATACAATTCCCCGGATTGTCGCCGCTTGGCCCTTCAGGGAAGGTTTTATGCTTGAGATGTTAATGCAGTGGTACCGCCGTCGATTCAGCGACCCTGAGGCGATAGCGCTGCTGGTTATTTTGCTTGCCGGTTTCGGCATTATGTTCTTTTTCAGCGGCCTGCTGGCCCCGTTGCTGGTGGCTATCGTGCTGGCGTATCTGCTGGAGTGGCCGACCGTTCGTCTGGAGCGCATCGGTCTGTCGCGCACCTGGGCCACCTCGCTGGTGCTGATCCTCTTTGTGGGCATCCTGCTGTTGCTGGCCTTTGTGGTGCTGCCGGTAGCCTGGCAGCAGGGGATCTACCTCATCCGCGATATGCCGGGCATGCTAAATAAGCTCTCTGATTTCGCCGCCACGCTGCCGCGGCGCTATCCGGCGTTAATGGATGCCGGCATTATCGATGCGATGGCGGAAAATATGCGCACCCGGATGCTGACGGTGGGCGACTCGGTGGTTAAGTACTCTCTGGCCTCGCTGGTGGGGCTACTCACCCTGGCGGTCTATCTGGTGCTGGTGCCGCTGATGGTCTTCTTCCTGCTGAAGGATAAAGAGCAGATGCTCAACGCGGTGCGCCGCGTTCTGCCGCGCAATCGCGGGCTTGCCGGGCAGGTGTGGAAAGAGATGAACCAGCAGATCACCAACTACATTCGCGGCAAGGTGCTGGAGATGATTGTCGTCAGCGTCGCCACCTGGATAGGCTTTATCCTCTTTGGCCTCAACTACTCGCTGCTGCTGGCGGTGCTGGTGGGCTTCTCGGTGCTGATCCCCTATATCGGCGCGTTTGTGGTGACCATTCCGGTGGTGGGGGTGGCGCTGTTTCAGTTTGGCGCTGGCACCGAGTTCTGGAGCCTGTTTGCGGTCTATCTGATTATTCAGGGGCTGGACGGTAACCTGCTGGTTCCGGTGCTATTCTCGGAAGCGGTCAATTTACACCCGCTGGTGATTATCCTGTCGGTGGTGATCTTTGGCGGACTGTGGGGATTCTGGGGCGTCTTCTTCGCCATTCCGCTGGCCACGCTGATTAAAGCAGTGGTGCATGCCTGGCCGGATGGTTTGGCGGTCGACGACTAAGGCAATGAGAATAAAAAAAGACGCCGGGCGAGGGCTTCCTCTCCCGGCGTCTTGCTTTGCATCAGGCGTTTTCTTTCAGCCAGTTCAGCACCACGTCGTGGTGATTGCTGGTTTTGAAATCATCAAAGACGTGTTCGATTTTGCCATCGGCATCGATGAGGAAACTAATCCGGTGGATCCCGTCGTAGGTTTTCCCCATAAAGGATTTTTCGCCCCAGACACCAAACTGCTCGCAAACCTGATGGTTTTCATCAGACAGCAGCGTAAAGTTCAGCAGCTCTTTTTCGGCGAAACGGGAGAGTTTTTCCGGTTTATCGGTGCTGATGCCCAGCACTTCAACGCCGGCTTTTTTCAGGTCGTCCATATTATCGCGCAAGCCGCACGCCTGTACGGTGCAGCCCGGGGTCATGGCTTTCGGGTAAAAATAAACCAGGACACGTTGTCCCTGGAAGTCGGTTAAATTTACTTCCTCGCCGTCCTGGTCCGGTAAGCTAAATTTCGGTGCGATATCACCGGCTTTCAGTGGGGTCATGGGTTAAACTCCATCCTGTTCATCATGCTGTGAATAATTAACGATGTTAATACTGCCTTGTGCGTTCAGTTCTGTACATAGGGCTTTGAACGCTTGTTCGATATTTGCTGCATTTTGCGTCGCAGGACTGTGGGCAGTTATCTGGATAAAAAGCTGCGCGGAATCGCCGTCTCCCGGCTGCGTGCGGGACACCAGCTCCGCAATATTCATATTCCATGTATCGCACAGGGCAGTAAAGCGCTCGATGATATGCGGTGAGTCCGGCACCTCAACCTGGACCCAAACGGTGTTTGGCATGGCCTGCGGCGGGCGCGCAGTGGTGCGTTTCATCACGATCAACAGCTCCAGCTCCGCGCCTTTCAGCGGCAGAGTTGATTCGATCAGGTTAATCGCATTCCACGACCCGGAAAGCAGCATGATAAACGTAAACTCATCACCGAGCATGGCCAGCCGGCTGTCTTCGATATTACAACCGCAGCTGCTGACGTGGCGAGTGATCGTATTCACGATGCCGGGACGGTCAGCCCCCAGGGCGGTAATAACCAGATAGTGTTGTAATGAGGCTGTCAAACCTGTTCTTCCTTTAAAAAGGTGAGGTAACATTAGGAAAGCATAAAAAAAACCGCCATACAACATCCCTGATGGCGTCGGGTCTCTTGCTTTTATTACAGCTCCAAACGTAACATTGAGAATCTTGTCGCACTTCTGCTCTGAGGATGGCCCATGTTCACGGGAAGTATTGTAGCGCTTGTCACGCCGATGGATGAAAACGGTAATGTCTGCCGGACAAGCCTGAAAAAACTGATTGATTACCATGTCGCCAACGGAACCTCGGCGATCGTTTCGGTAGGGACTACCGGTGAATCCGCAACGCTGAGCCATGAAGAGCATGGCGACGTGGTGATGATGACGCTGGAGCTGGCCGACGGGCGTATTCCGGTTATCGCTGGAACGGGAGCCAATGCAACCGCAGAGGCGATTAGCCTGACCAAACGTTTTAACGACAGCGGTGTTGTTGGCTGCCTGACGGTCACTCCTTATTATAACCGTCCGACCCAGGAAGGCCTGTTCCAGCACTTTAAAGCTATCGCCGAACATACTGACCTGCCGCAAATTCTGTATAATGTGCCGTCCCGTACCGGTTGCGATATGCTGCCGGAAACCGTTGGCCGTCTGGCGGAAATTAAAAATATTGTCGGTATTAAGGAAGCAACAGGGAACTTAAGTCGCGTTCACCAGATCAAAGAGCTGGTTTCAGACGACTTTATTCTGCTGAGCGGTGACGATGCGACCGGTATGGACTTCATGCAGCTCGGCGGCGTAGGCGTGATTTCTGTTACGGCCAACGTGGCGGCGCGCGAAATGGCCGACATGTGCCGTCTGGCGCTGGCGGGTCAATTTGCCGAAGCTCGTGCGATTAACCAGCGTCTGATGCCACTGCATACAAAATTATTTGTCGAACCCAATCCTATCCCGGTGAAATGGGGATGCAAGGCGTTGGGTCTTGTGGCGACCGATACGCTGCGCTTGCCGATGACGCCTATCACCGATCATGGTCGTGAAGCCGTCACTGCCGCGCTGAAGCATGCCGGTTTGCTGTAAAGTTTAGGGAGATTTGATGGCTTACTCAGTACAGAAGTCGCGCCTGGCGAAGGTTGCGGGTGTTTCGCTGGTTCTACTCCTCGCGGCCTGTAGTTCTGACTCGCGCTATAAGCGTCAGGTGAGCGGTGATGAGGCCTATTTACAGGCATCACCGTTGAGCGAACTTCACGCGCCGGCGGGGATGATCCTGCCGATTCAGGTGGGTGATTACAATATTCCGGTGGCTAACAGCACCGGCGCGGTCGGTAAAGCGCTGGACATTCGTCCGCCGGCGCAGCCGCTGGCGCTGGTGAGCGGTGCGCGGACCCAGTTTAACGGCGATACCGCGACGCTGATGGTCGAGAACGGCCGCAGCGGTTCGCTGTGGGCACAGGTCACCAGTATTCTTCAGTCGAAGAACTACGTTATCGCCAAGCGCGATGATGCGAGCCAGACGCTGAACACCGACTGGGTTGAGTGGAACCGTCTTGATGAAGATCAGCAGTATCGCGGCCGTTATCAAATCTCCGTCAAACCGCAGGGTTATCAGCAAGCGGTGGTCGTTAAGCTGGTGAATCTGGAGCAGGCGGGTAAACCGGTTGCCGATCCGGCGTCTCTGCAGCGCTACAGCACCGCTATGCTGAACGTCATTTCGGAAGGCCTTGACATGAATGCCACCAGCGCCCAGAACGCCGCCCAGCGCAGCGCGGGGGCCACCTTCGACGTGCAGAGCGCCGCCGACGATACCGGCCTGCCGATGCTCGTTGTTCGCGCGCCGTTTAACCTGGTGTGGCAGCGTCTGCCGGGCGCCCTCGAGAAAGTGGGGATGAAAGTGACCGACAGCACGCGCTCTCAGGGCAGCATGGCGCTGACCTATAAGCCGCTGTCTGACAGCAGCTGGCAGGAGCTGGGCGCACGTGACCCGCAGCTGGTCTCCGGCGACTACAAACTGCAGGTCGGCGACCTCGATAACCGCAGTAGCCTGCAGTTTATCGACCCGAAAGGCCACACCCTGACGCAGTCGCAAAATGACGCCCTGGTAGCCGTATTCCAGGCCGCATTTAACAAGTAATCAAAAGGGCTGGAGCAATCCGGCCCTTTTTCATGTATAGTGACGCAAACGTGTGCGTGGCCATATAATCCTGTAAATCGCCGCGTTAAGGCTGCTCCAGTCGCCTGACTGCAGTTCGCCCCGCAAGCGTACAGCATCCGCTCCAACGCCCGTTGCAGGATGTTATGTAAGACCGACACGTCATTTTTTGGCTCAATATCACTGGAGTAGTGAAAGATGAAAAAGCAAGCTGAGTTGTATCGTGGTAAGGCGAAGACAGTATACAGCACCGATAATCCGGACCTGCTGGTACTGGAATTCCGTAACGATACGTCAGCAGGTGATGGCGCGCGCATCGAGCAGTTCGATCGTAAAGGCATGGTGAACAACAAATTCAACCATTTCATTATGAGTAAACTGGCAGAAGCGGGCATCCCTACCCAGATGGAAGCGCTGCTCTCCGATACCGAATGTCTGGTGAAAAAACTGGATATGGTGCCGGTAGAGTGCGTGGTGCGTAACCGTGCGGCAGGCTCGCTGGTAAAACGTTTAGGCATTGAAGAAGGTATCGAGCTGAATCCGCCGCTGTTCGACCTGTTCCTGAAAAACGATGCTATGCACGATCCGATGGTCAACGACTCCTACTGCGAAACCTTCGGCTGGGTGAGTAAAGAGAATCTGGCGCGGATGCGCGAGCTGACCTACAAAGCCAACGACGTGCTGAAAAAACTGTTCGATGACGCCGGTCTGATTCTGGTGGACTTTAAGCTGGAGTTTGGTCTGTTCAAAGGCGAAGTGGTACTGGGCGACGAGTTTTCGCCGGACGGCAGCCGCCTGTGGGATAAAAACACCCTCGATAAAATGGACAAAGACCGCTTCCGCCAGAGCCTTGGCGGCCTGATCGAAGCCTACGAAGAAGTGGCTCACCGCCTGGGCGTTAAGCTCGACTAACCCGCCCGCCGCCAGAAGATGGCCTCATCTTCTGGCGTCTCTTGCTGTTTCCTGTGGTAATCCTGCGCTGAACCGCCTACGATCTCTGCTATTGATACATAACAGGGAATGAGGTGCTTATGCGCTGGCAAGGGCGTCGCGAAAGCGACAATGTTGAAGATCGACGTGGACAATCAGGCTCGCCGTTTGGCGGCGGCGGGGGCGGCGGCTTCCGTCTGCCGAGCGGGAAGGGCGGCATTGTACTGCTGATTATTGTGCTGGTGGCGGGCTACTACGGCGTGGATTTGACCGGCATGTTGACCGGCGAACCGATGCCGCAGCAGCAGACCTCCACGCAGCGCTCCATCAGTCCGAAAGACGATGAAGCGGCGAAGTTTACTTCCGTCATTCTGGCTACCACCGAAGATACCTGGGGGCCGATCTTTGAAAAGATGGGCCGCCAGTACCCGCAGCCAAAGCTGGTGCTCTACCGCGGCGCGACCCGTACCGGCTGCGGCACCGGTCAGTCGGTGATGGGCCCCTTCTATTGTCCTGCCGACAGTACGGTCTATATCGACCTGTCATTCTACGATGAGATGAAAAATAAACTGGGCGCCGACGGCGACTTTGCCCAGGGGTACGTCATTGCTCATGAAGTGGGTCATCACGTACAAAAACTGCTGGGCATTGAGCCGAAGGTCCGCCAGCAACAGCAGCATGCCACGCAGGCCGAAGCCAACCGCCTGTCGGTTAAGATGGAGCTGCAGGCAGACTGCTTCGCCGGCGTCTGGGGTCATAATATGCAGCAGCAGGATATTCTGGAAACTGGCGATCTGCAGGAGGCGCTGAACGCCGCCGAGGCCATCGGCGACGATCGTCTACAGCAGCAGAGCCAGGGACGCGTGGTGCCGGACAGTTTTACCCACGGCACCTCGAAACAGCGCTACACCTGGTTCAAACGCGGTTTCGATAGCGGCGATCCGGCGCAGTGCAATACCTTCGGCAGCGCGCTGTAATCGTCCCCCATGATGGACGCGCTGCTTAACCTCACCGCGCAAATGGCGCGGGAGGGGATCCGTCGCCTGCTGGTGCTCAGCGGCGATGAGAGCTGGACGCTGCAGCAGGCGCAGGCGCTACGGGAGAGGCTCGGCGGCGATGGCCTGTGGGTTGGCCCCGAGCCGGGTTCTGCGCCCTGCGTGGCGCCCGGCGCGCTGAAAACGCTGCTGGGGCGGGAAGTGATGCACGCCTTTTTCGATGCCCGGCGCGGGTTTGATGTGGCCGCCATGGCGGCCCTGAGCGGCACGCTGCGGGCGGGAAGCTGGCTGGTGCTGCTGACGCCCCCCTTCGCCGACTGGCCGACCCGGGCGGATGAGGACTCTCTGCGCTGGAGCGATACGCCTGACCCTATCGTTACCCCTAACTTTGTTCACCGCTGCTGTCGGCAGTTTATCGCCGATCCGGAGGTGTTGCTCTGGCGGCAGTCGGACCGGCCACGTTTCCCGCTGGCCGCCCCGCGTCCAGACTGGCATCCCGCCGATGGCCGCCCGCAGGCCGAGCAGGCGGCAATCCTTGAGCAACTGATACGCCTGCCGCCCGGTATCGCGGCGGTGACGGCGGAGCGTGGACGGGGGAAGTCCGCGCTGGCGGGCATGCTCCTGCGCCAGCTTGGGGGCGAGGCCATCGTCACCGCCCCAACGCGTAGCGCTGTCGAGGTGCTGGCCAGCTTTGCCGGGGAGACGTTGCGCTTTATGGCGCCCGATGCGCTGCTGGCGTCGAAAGAAAAGGCGGCGTGGCTGATAGTCGATGAGGCCGCGGCTATCCCGGCTCCGCTTCTCCGGCAACTGGTGAGCCGTTTTCCCCGCACGCTACTCACCACGACGGTGCAAGGGTACGAGGGCACCGGTCGCGGGTTCCTGCTGAAATTTTGCGCCAGTCTGCCCCATCTGCAATCGTTCACCCTGAGCGCCCCGATCCGCTGGGCGGCGGGCTGTCCGCTGGAGTCAGCCATCAGTCAGTTGCTTATCTTTAACGATGAGGCATTTCGCGACGCGCCGATGGCGGAGCTAGCCCTGGAGGCGGTCAATCAGTCCTGCTGGCAAACGCAGCCCGCGCTACCGGAGGCGATGTACCAGCTATTATCCGGGGCGCATTACCGAACTTCCCCGCTCGATCTGCGGCGCATGATGGATGCTCCGGGCCAGGCTTTCCGCTGCGCTCGCGCCGGCGGCGCGGTGGCGGGCGCCCTGTGGCTGGTGGCCGAGGGGGGACTTTCTCGCGAACTGAGCCGGGCGGTATGGGCGGGTTTTCGCCGGCCGCGCGGGAATCTGGTCGCCCAGTCGCTGGCGGCGCACGGCGGCAGTCCCCTGGCGGCGACGCTGCGCGGGCTGCGGGTCAGTCGGATCGCTGTCCATCCCTCCCGCCAGCGGGAAGGCCTGGGGCGGAAGATGATCGCCGATATCGCCGCCGATGCCGCTGGCTATGACTATCTCTCCGTCAGCTTCGGCTATACCGCTGAGCTGTGGCGCTTCTGGCAACGCTGCGGGTTTACCCTCGTACGGCTGGGTACCCATCGCGAGGCCAGCAGCGGCTGCTATACGGCGATGGCCCTCTATCCGTTGACCGCGGCAGGGCGCCAGCTGGCGCAGCGGGAGGCGCAGCGGCTGCAGCGCGATGAATACTGGCTTCGCCCGTGGCGAGAGGAATCCGCGCCGCTGCCGGCCGTCGCAGACGCTATGCTTAGTGATGAGGACTGGCTGGAAGCGGCGAGCTTTGCCTTCGCCCACCGCCCGCTGGCCGCGGCGCTGGGCTGCCTCAACCGCCTACTGATGCAGGCCGACATGCCGTTGCCGGCCCTGCGGGGACGACTGCAGGGCAAAGAGGAGGCCGCACTCTGCGCCGTGCTGCAGCTGACGGGGCGAAAAGCCTTGCAGGCGAGATGGCGTCGGGAGGCCGCTGACGCCTTGCGCTTCCTTGATGCAGCGCGCGCTGATGCGCTGCGTCAGCAGGTGGCGCATCTGCAATTTTTTTAACTAACTCATTCAGTTAAATGGCATGGTCATATCTGGCGAGCGGCGTACACTGCCCGCAAACACTAAGGAGACAGCCATGAAACACGATCATTTTATTGTTCAAAGTCCTGCGACGCCTGCGCAACAGCTGTTGCTGCTGTTTCATGGCGTAGGGGATAACCCGGTCTCCATGGGGCAAATCGGCAGCTGGTTCGCGCCGCAGTTTCCTGATGCGCTGATCGTCAGCATTGGCGGGGTGGAACCTTGCGGCCCCAACGGTCGGCAGTGGTTTTCGCTGCAGGGGGTGACGGAAGAGAATCGTCAGCAGCGCATCGACGCCATTATGCCGACCTTTATTGAAATTGTACGCTACTGGCAGGAAAAGAGCGGCGTCAGTCCACTGGCCACCGCGCTGATCGGTTTCTCTCAGGGGGCGATTATGTCGCTGGAGAGTATCAAAGCGGCGCCGGATCTGGCTTCGCGGGTCATCGCCTTTAATGGCCGCTATGCGACGCTGCCGGAGACGGCAACGACGGCCACCACCATTCACCTGATCCACGGTGGTGAAGATCGGGTTATCGACCTGGCGTGGGCGGTGTCGGCCGAGGAGGCGTTACAGCAGGCGGGCGGCGACGTGACCTTAGATATTGTCGACGATCTCGGGCATGCCATTGACGATCGCAGTATGCAGTTGGCGATCGAGCGTCTGCGTTATACCGTGCCGAAGCACTATTTTGATGAGGCGCTGAGCGGCAGTACGCCAAAAGGGGATGATATCATCGAAATGCTGTAACCCCGGTGAGCGGGGTTACAGGCGGGCGGTACCGCGATAAAGGCAAACTTACGGTTTCTTCGACTGGTCGTGCTTCGGCCAGTCGTCGTCATCGTCCCATTTATCGTTAAAATCACGGTGCGGCGGCAGATCGGGTTTGTTGTTGAGGAATTTTTTGTGGTCAACGCGATTCAGATCTTTAATCACGTTGATAATTACCCCCACCAAAAAGACCAGCACCAGAATCCACCAGTGTTTAATAAGCCATTCCATGCGCGCTTCCTCTTTACGTCAATTCGTCAGGCGACCAGCTGTTCCATGACGCGTTGATACATCCGCGCCAGCAGCTGCAGGTCGGCGGCGTTCACACATTCATTAATTTTGTGAATCGTTGCGTTTACGGGGCCCAGCTCAACCACCTGCGCCCCCATGCGCGCGATAAACCGTCCGTCTGAGGTGCCGCCGTTGGTTAACAGCTGCGGTTTGATCTCATTATAGTGCTCAATCGCGTTGACGACCGCATCCACCAGCTTGCCCCGTCCGGTGAGGAACGGCTGGCCGGAGAGCCACCACTCCACGCTGTAACGCAGCTGGTATTTTTCCAGCAGGGCGATCACCCGGGATTTGATCATCTCGTCCGTCAGCTCCGTACTGAAGCGGAAGTTGAACTGGACGAACATATCGCCGGGGATCACGTTATTGCTGCCGGTGCCGGACTGCACGTTGGCGATCTGCATGCTGGTCGGCGGGAAGAACTCATTGCCTTTATCCCACTCGATATTGACCAGTTCCGCCAGCATCGGCGCCGCGCGGTGGACAGGGTTATCGGCAAGGTGCGGATAGGCGACATGCCCCTGCACGCCGTGAATAGTCAGGTTGCAGGTCAGCGAGCCGCGGCGGCCGTTTTTCACCACATCGCCGACCACTTCGGTACTGGAAGGTTCGCCGACCAGACAATAGTCCAGACGCTCGTTACGCGCCATCAGCGTCTCCACCACTTTGACGGTGCCGTTTTTGGCGCTGGCCTCTTCATCAGAGGTGATCAAAAACGCCAGTCGGCCCCTGTGGTTCGGGTACTGCGCGACAAAACGCTCTGCGGCAACCACCATCGCCGCCAGCGAGCCTTTCATATCCGCCGCTCCGCGGCCAAACAGCATCCCGTCGCGGATGGTCGGTTCGAACGGGGGATTGATCCAGCGATCGGCGTCGCCTGCCGGGACTACGTCGGTGTGGCCGGCGAAGGCCAGCGTCTCGCCGTGGCCGCGCCAGGCCCAGAAATTCTGCGTATCGCCGAAATCCATCGGTTCAACGGTAAAGCCGATCGCACGCAGGCGTTCAATCATTAACGCCTGGCATCCCGCATCATCGGGGCTAAGGGAAGGGCGGCGAATAAGCTGCTGAGCCAGCTCAATGACCGGGCAAGACATAGACTATACCTCGTTAAACTGCTGATAACTTGCTTCACTAAAACCCAGCAGCATAGGACGACCGGGCGCGCAGAGCAATGGGCGTTTGATAATTGCCGGCATTTCCAGCATCAATGCGGCAGCGGCGTCGGCATTATCGATGCTATTGCGCAGCGACTCGTCGAGTTTGCGCCAGGTGGTGCCACGGGTGTTCAGCAGCGCCTGCCAGCCCAGCTCGGCAATAAAGGTATCCAGTTGCGCGCGCTCAAGGCCATCGGCGCGGTAATCATGGAAGCGATACTCAATCTGATGCGCTTCCAGCCAGCGGCGGGCTTTTTTAATGGTATCGCAGTTTTTAATTCCGTACATGGTGAGCATAGATAAACCTTTTACATTCAATTAAGCGGTTAACTCAGATATTTCCGAATATATAAGTCTTACTGAAATAATACGTGATTCAGATGAATAAATATAACTTTTTACCGGGGATCTCATTCGATATATCGGGTGGTTAAATGTTGGCCACCTGTGGGCATGATGTGAGGGCTTTAACATTATTGCAAAAATGTTGTCTGAGGTTGCTCTACGTCACATTATGTTTACATACGAAGCGGCATAGTAGCGACAACCAGAGGTTTTATCTCTGTCAGCGGTCCATAAGACAATCAGAGCAATAGGGGAGCACAACTTCCCATCGGTAATGAAGTTATATAGAATCGACCATAATAATAAGAGAGGCTATTATGATTGAACATGAACTGGGGAACTGGAAAGACTTTATTGAAGGCATGCTTCGTAAATAAATTTCCGCAATGTGAGCAGGGGAATAACGCGAAGTAAATAAGCGCGCTAGGGTTCTGAACACATAAAGAAGGCGACCACCGTGGTCGCCTTTTCTGTTATTACGCCTCGCCGCCGAAGCTCGTCGGTTTATTGCGGACGCTCCTTTAGCGGAAAACGGCGACGCACCAGCACAAAGAACAGCGGCACGAAAAAGATCGCCAGCACGGTGGCGGAGATCATCCCGCCCATCACTCCGGTGCCGACCGCATGCTGGCTGCCGGAACCGGCGCCGGTGCTGGTCGCCATCGGCAGCACGCCGAAGATGAACGCCAGCGAGGTCATCAGGATGGGGCGCAGGCGCTGACGGCAAGCCGACAGCGTGGCGCTGAGCAGATCCTGGCCCTTCTCGTTGAGCTCATTGGCGAACTCGACGATCAGAATGGCGTTTTTCGCCGACAGGCCGATCACCGTCAACAGACCCACCTGGAAGTACACGTCATTCTCCAGCCCGCGCATCCAGGTCGCCAGCAGGGCGCCAATCACCCCCAGCGGCACCACCAGCATCACCGAGAACGGCACTGACCAGCTCTCGTACAGCGCCGCCAGGCACAGGAACACCACCAGCAGAGAAATCGCGTACAGGGCCGGCGCCTGAGCGCCAGAGAGGCGTTCCTGGTAGGACATGGCGGTCCATTCGAGGCCAAAGCCGGTGGGTAACTGCGCGGCCAGCTTCTCCATCATGTCCATCGCGGTACCGGTACTGATACCCGGCGCCGCCTCACCGACGATCTCCACCGCTGAGTAGCCATTGTAGCGCTCCAGCCGCGGCGAGCCGGTCTCCCAGCGCGAGGTGGCGAAGGCCGAGAATGGCACCATCGTACCGCTGCTGTTGCGCACGTACCAAAGATTGATATCGTCAGGCAGCATCCGGTATTTCGCCGCCGCCTGGACGTAGACTTTCTTTACCCGGCCGCGATCCATAAAGTCGTTGACGTAGCTCGACCCCCATGCGGTTTGCAGCGTATCGTTGATGTCGTCAATGGAGACGCCAAGCGCCTGCGCTTTACGCTGATCGATATCGACCTGCAGCTGCGGGCTGTCATCGAGCCCGTTATGCCGGACGCGGGTCAACAGCGGATTTTTCCCGGCCAGCTCAAGTAGCGTATCGCGCGCCGCCATCAGCGCATCGTGCCCCTTCCCGGCATGATCCTCCAGCTCCATATCGAAGCCTGCCGAACTGCCGAGGCCGCTGATCGCCGGCGGGCTGCTGGCGATAACCCGCGCTTCGTTAATCTGATTAAACGCTTTGGTGGCGCGTTCAATAATGGCAAAGGAGGTGCCGGTTTGCGGGTCGCGCTGGTCCCAGTCTTTGAGACGAACGAACATACGGGCCACGTTCTGCCCATTGCCGCCGGGGCCGGAGCCAACGGTAGCGAACACCGACTCGACGTTCTTCTTCTCGTTATTGAGGAAGTAATCTTCCGCCTTCTGCACCACCTTCAGCGTCTGCTGCTGGGTGCTGCCGCTCGGCAACTGGACCGAGGTGGTGAACATCCCGCGATCCTCCAGCGGCAGGAACGAGGTCGGCAAATGCAGAAACAGGAACACCATCCCGCCGAGCAGGAGGACGTAGATCAGCATCCAGCGCAGCGAGCGGTGCAGGATTTTGCCGACGAAGGTTTCGTAGCGGCTGGCGCTGCGGTTGAAGGTGCGGTTGAACCAGCCGAAGAAGCCTGTTCTTTCATGGGATTCACCTGGCTTAACCGGCTTAAGCAGCGTGGCGCAAAGGGCAGGGGTGAGGATCATGGCCACCAGCACCGAGAGGACCATCGCCGCGACGATAGTGATTGAGAACTGGCGATAGATGGCGCCGGTGGTGCCGCCGAAGAAGGCCATCGGCACAAATACCGCCGACAGAACCATCGCGATCCCTACCAGCGCGCCCTGAATTTGTCCCATCGATTTGCGGGTCGCCTCGCGTGGCGACAGGCCCTCCTCGCTCATGATGCGCTCGACGTTCTCCACCACCACGATGGCGTCATCCACCAGCAGGCCGATCGCCAACACCATCGCGAACATCGTCAGGGTGTTGATGCTGTAGCCACAGGCATACAGCACCGCGAAAGTGCCCATCAGCACCACCGGCACGGCGATGGTCGGGATCAGGGTGGCGCGGAAGTTCTGCAGGAACAGATACATCACGAGGAAGACCAGCAGGATCGCCTCCAGCAGGGTTTTCACCACGTCGGTGATGGAAGCCTTCACGAAGGAGGTGGTCTCGTAGGCGACCTTATATTCCAGACCGTGGGGGAAAAACTGCGCCAGCTCATTGAGGCGATTGATCACGCGCTCCGCGGTGGCCATTTCGTTGGCGCCGGAAGCCAGCTTGATCCCGAGGCCTGAGGCCGGCTGGCGGTTGTAGCGGCTAAGATAGTCGTACTTCTCCGCCCCCATCTCGACGGTGGCGACATCGCCCAGCGTCACCTCTGAACCATCCTGATTGACGCGCAGAGTGATATTGCGGAACTGCTCCGGGGTTTGCAGCAGAGATTGCGAGTTGATGGTGGCGTTCAGCGCTTGCTTATCGACCGAAGGCGTCCCGCCAAGCTGGCCGACGGCAATCTGGGCGTTCTGCGAACTGATGGCGTCGGTAACATCCTTGGTGGTCATCTGGTAGCTGTTGAGCTTCGCCGGGTCGAGCCAGATGCGCATTGAGTATTGCGAACCGTAGGCGTCGATATCCCCCACGCCGTTGACGCGGCTGAGCGGGTCCTGGATGTTACTGGCGACGTAGTCGGCGATATCTTGTTTATCCATACTGCCGTCAGTGGAGACGAAGGCGAGCGTCAGGATATTGGTATCACCGGTCTTGCGCACCGTCACCCCCTGGTTTTGCACCGCCTGCGGCAGCTTACGCATCGCCGACTGTAGCTGGTTCTGAACCTGCTGCACGGCTTCATCCGGGTCGGTACCGGCGGTAAAGCTGAGGGTGATCGTCGCCTGGCCGGTGGCGCTGCTCTGGGAGGACATATACATCAGGTTATCGAGGCCGGTCATATTCTGTTCGATAACCTGAGTGACGGTATTCTCCAGGGTTTGCGCGGAGGCGCCGGGATAGTTGGCGGTGATCCGCACATTCGGCGGGGCGAGGTCGGGATACTGTTCAACCGGCAGCGACAAAATGGCAAGGGTGCCCGTCAGGCATAACAGGATTGCCAGCACCCATGCAAAAATGGGGCGATCGATAAAGAAATTCGCCATCAGAATAAAAACCTCATATGCACATTTTCTTGTTATTGCACAGCCTGTGCCACTTTAGCGCCAGCCTCTCCGGCAATCGTGGAGAAATTAAGGAGATAGTGTAATTTATCATGTTGCTTTTGCCGTATCGTAAAGAAACCTCGAACTTTCCTGCCAGCAGGTAGCGAGTCTGCTTCGTCACCGCAGACCGGCGCATTATCCCTTGCCGGTGTGAAACCTCATTTCATTTAAGTCAAAAAAATTGATCCAAAACGGATTCTCTCCAGAAAAAGTTTATCCTGGGCAATTGGACATTGTTCCGGCGTCATCTTGTCGGGTAATAAATAGGCATGCGCATTGAGGGGTTATTCACCAAGAAGACAAAAGGAAGCCATGAACCACTTTATTTTGAGCGATAGCCGAAAGTGCATCGGCTGCCAGGCCTGCGAAGTGGCCTGCGTGATGGCGCATAACGAGGAGCAACACGTGCTGACCCCGCAGCGCTTTTTGCCACGTATCACCGTGATCAAAGCGGAGGGCCAGCGTAACGCCATCACCTGCCGCCACTGCGAGGACGCCCCCTGCGTCCGCAGTTGTCCCAACGACGCCATCGCCCAGTCCGGCGACAGCGTTCAGGTCCGTCAGGAGAAATGCATTGGCTGTAAATCCTGCATGGTGGCCTGCCCGTTCGGGGTGATGCAGGTGGTGGTGACGCCGCAGGCCGCAGGCCTGGTGAAAGCCAGCGCGCACAAGTGCGATCTATGCCAGGGCCGCGAGGCGGGGCCGGCCTGTGTGGAAAACTGTCCCGCGCAGGCGCTGACCCTCGCCGACGATGAGACGTTGATCACCCTGGCGAAGCAGCGGCGACTGCGCTCGGCATGCCAGGAGGTACAGCCGTGGCAGCGCGCTACGCCGCTCTGCAGCCAGCCCAATGCTGGCGCGAAGGTCAGGCAAATGGCGATGACGCCCCCGCGCGGGGAGCCGGATAAGCTGGCGGCGGAGGTGCGTAAGAGCCACTTTGAGGAGATCTATCAGCCGTTCACCCCGCAGCAGGCGCAGCAGCAGGCCGCCCGCTGTCTCACGTGTGGGGAGCACAGTATTTGCGAATGGACCTGCCCGCTGCATAACCATATCCCGCAGTGGATCGAGCTGGTTAAAGCGGGGAATATCGCCGCCGCGGTCGCGCTTTCCCATCAGACCAACTGCCTGCCGGAGATCACCGGCCGCGTCTGTCCCCAGGACCGGCTGTGTGAAGGCGCCTGCACCCTGCGCGATGAAAGCGGGGCAGTCACCATCGGCAATATTGAGCGCTATATTTCCGACCAGGCGCTGGCCAGCGGCTGGCGTCCGGACCTTTCGCAGGTTAAGCCGAGCGGCAAGCGGGTGGCGATTATCGGCGCCGGGCCTGCCGGGCTGGCCTGCGCCGATATGCTGGTGCGCCACGGCGTCCAGCCGGTGGTCTTCGACCGTCATCCGGAGATTGGCGGTCTGCTGACCTTCGGCATTCCGGCGTTCAAGCTGGATAAATCGCTATTGGCCCGGCGGCGGGCGATCTTCAGCGAGATGGGTATCCGCTTTGAGCTCAATTGCGAGGTGGGGAAAGATATCTCCATGGCGACACTGCTGGCCGATTATGACGCAGTGTTCGTCGGCGCCGGAACCTATCGCTCCATGAAGGCGGGGCTGCCGAACGAAGAGGCCCCCGGGGTCTACGATGCGCTGCCGTTCCTCATCGCCAACACCAAACAGGTGATGGGGCTGGCGGCATCGGCGCAAGAGCCTTATGTCAACACCGCCGGGCTGAACGTGGTGGTGCTGGGCGGCGGCGATACGGCGATGGACTGCGTGCGCACCGCGCTGCGCCACGGTGCCCGCCAGGTGACCTGCGCCTATCGGCGAGATGAAGCCAACATGCCGGGCTCGAAAAAAGAGGTCAAAAACGCCCGCGAAGAGGGGGCGCTCTTTGAGTTTAACGTCCAGCCGGTGACGCTTGAGCTGGACGAGAACGGGCGGGTTAACGGGGTACGCTTTTTGCGCACCGAGCTGGGCGCTCCGGACGCCGGGGGAAGACGCCGTCCGACGCCGATCCCCGGCAGCGAGTTTGTTATGCCGGCAGATGCGGTGATCATGGCCTTTGGCTTCCACCCGCACCGCATGCCCTGGCTGGAAGCGGCGGGGGTGGCGCTGGACAGTCAGGGGCGTATTAAAGCCGGAGTGGAGAGCCGTTACCGTTATCAGACCAGTCAGGAGAAGATCTTTGCCGGCGGCGATGCCGTGCGCGGCGCAGACCTTGTAGTGACGGCGATGGCGGAAGGCCGT
This sequence comes from Klebsiella sp. 28, assembly GCF_018223905.1. Classification (NCBI taxonomy): domain Bacteria; kingdom Pseudomonadati; phylum Pseudomonadota; class Gammaproteobacteria; order Enterobacterales; family Enterobacteriaceae; genus Klebsiella; species Klebsiella sp. 28. The sequence continues at coordinate 22,830 of NZ_JAGRQY010000125.1, read as the reverse complement.
CACGCGGCGCAGGGGATCCTGGACTATCTGGCGCGGAAAACGACGCCGCTTCACTGACGACAAACCCGGCTCCGCAGCGTAGTATGAGGGCGTCCTTTTACGCTGTGGGGTCGGTATGTCACTCAATATTCACGTCATTAAAGATAAAATCCTCTCTGAGAACTGGTTCGTACTACGCAACATGACCTATGAGCTGACGCGGGCGGACGGCAGCGTCGTGCGCCACAAGCGCGAGGTCTACGATCGCGGCAATGGCGCCACCGTGCTGCTGTATAACCGCCATAAGCAGACGGTGGTCCTGGTGCGTCAGTTCCGTGTCGCCACCTGGGTCAATGGCAATCATGACGGCATGCTGATTGAAACCTGCGCCGGGCTGCTGGACAACGACGAGCCGGAAGCCTGCATTCGTAAAGAGGCGGTGGAAGAGACCGGCTACGAAGTGGGCGAGGTGAGAAAGCTGTTTGAGCTGTTTATGTCGCCAGGGGGCGTCACCGAGGTAGTGCATTTCTTTATCGCCGAGTACAGCGACGCGCAGCGAACCACCAGCGGCGGCGGGGTGGATGATGAAGCCATCGAGGTGCTGGAGCTGCCTTTTAGCCAGGCGCTGCAGATGGTCGCTGACGGGGAGATCCGCGACGGTAAGGCGGTCATTCTGCTGCAATATCTGCAAACCTCCGGCCTGATGTCGGGGAACTCTGACAAATCCGATTGAGTAACCCGCTGCCGTTGTCCAGGATAGGCGCCGTGGTCGGGTTTATCTGGGGTCGGGCGGTTCATGCTTTTTCGCGTCATCTTTTTCCTTTTTCTGGCGGTGCTGCCTTGCTCGCAGGCATGGTCGGCACCGACGCAGCAGCGCTTCAACGACTGGCTGGTCACCTGTAACAACCAAAATTTCTGCGTCACCCGTAACGTGGGGCTGCATCATGGCCTGGTGATGACCCTCAGCCGCAGCGCTGGGGCAGTCACTGACGCCAGTCTGCGTATCGAGCTGGGCGGCACCGGCAATCCAGTGGCGACGCTCGCGCCGATAGCGCCGCGCCTGCTGCTGGATGGTAAACCGCTGTCCCTGACCGACAAGCGCTGGCACATTGAAGATAAGTTCATTAAAACCGCCGACAGCGTGACGATCGATGCGTTTCTCCAGCAGGTTCAGGAGGGTAAAGCGCTCTCGCTGGCCAATGGCCTGCAGACCATCTCCCTGCAGGGGTTGAAAGCGGCTCTGTTTTTTATCGACGATCGGCAAAAGCGGGTAGGTAGCGAAACGGCCTGGGTCGGCAAAGGGGAAGAGCCGCCGCTCAGCGTACCGCCGGCGCCGGCGCTGCGCGCGGTGGCGAGCGCGGAAACGGCGCAGTCGCCGCTGGGGCGTGAGGAGCTCAACGATCTGATGGACTACGGTAATCAGCGGATGACCAACAGCCACTGCTCCCTCGATCCCTTCCGCCGTGAAATTCGCGTTACTGCGTTGACGGATGACAAAGTGCTGCTGATGACCAGCTGCGAATCCGGCGCCTACAACACCGTCTGGCTGGCCTGGCTGGTCTCCCGCCAGCGCCCCTATGTCGCCCGTCAGGTGCGGCTAACGTTGCCATTCCAGCCGCCGGGCGAGGCGCCGCGTGAGATTGAGCTGATCAACGCCAGCTATGATGACCGCCGCCATGAGCTGGTGACCCTGGATAAAGGCCGCGGGGCCGGCGATTGCGGGATCCAAACCCGCTGGCGTTTTGACGGCCAGCGGTTCAGCCTCTCCCGCTACGCGCAGCAGCCGACGTGCGACAACTGGCAGGGGCCAGATGCCTGGCCCACGCTGTGGATCACCCGTTAAGCACCTGTTCGGCGGTGGCGACGATATGGTCGACCGTAAAGCCAAAGAACGGGAACAACTGCTCTGCCGGGGCGGATTCGCCATAGCCGGTCATGCCGACGATCTTGCCTTTTAAGCCGACATATTTATACCAGTAGTCCGCTATCCCGGCTTCGACCGCCACCCGGGCGCTGACGTCCGACGGCAGCACGGATTCGCGCCAGGCCTCATCCTGGGCGTCAAACACATCAGTGGAAGGGAGCGAGACGACCCGCACATTTACCCCTTTGGCCAACAGTTTTTCCGCGGCCAGGACGGTGATCTCCACTTCCGAGCCGGTGGCGATGAGGATCAGGTCGGGCTTGCCGCCGGCATCCTTAAGCACGTAGCCACCCCGGGCGATATCCTGCACCTGTTCCGGGGTACGCGGCATCTGCGCCAGGTTTTGTCGCGACAGGATCAGCGCCGTCGGCCCGCCCTGTCGCGCGATAGCCGCCTGCCAGGCGACGGCGGTCTCCACCTGGTCGCAGGGGCGCCAGGTGCTGAAGTTGGGCGTCAGCCGCAGACTGGCCAGCTGTTCCACCGCCTGGTGCGTCGGCCCGTCTTCCCCAAGACCGATCGAGTCATGGGTATAGACCATGATCTGCCGGGCCTTCATCAGGGCTGCCATGCGCGCGGCGTTGCGGGCGTACTCCACAAACATCAGGAAGGTCGAGGTATAAGGAATAAAGCCCCCGTGCAGGGCAATGCCGTTGGCCACCGCGGTCATGCCAAACTCGCGCACGCCGTAGTGGATATAATTGCCCGCAGGATCTTCTTTAATCGATGTCGATCCAGACCAGATGGTCAGGTTACTCGGCGCAAGATCCGCAGAACCGCCCAGCAGTTCCGGGAGGTGCGGGCCGTAGGCGTTCAGCGCGTTTTGCGAAGCCTTGCGGCTGGCGATTTTCGCCGGCTCGGCCTGCAGTTTCGCCACGTAGTCGCGGGCGATCGCGGCAAAGTCTTCCGGCAGGGCGCCATTCATACGTCGGGTCAGCTCAGCGGCCAGCTCCGGGAACTGCTGCTGGTAGGCGGCGAATTTCTCGTTCCAGGCGTGCTCCGCTTTTTCCCCGCGCGGACGCGCATCCCAGCCCGCGTAGATCTCTTTCGGGATCTCGAACGGAGGATATTTCCAGCCAAGCTGCTGGCGGGCCAGCGCTACCTCTTTTTCGCCCAGCGCCGCCCCGTGAGACTCCTCTGAGCCGGCTTTGTTGGGCGAACCGAAGCCGATGATGGTCCGGCAGATAATCAGTGACGGTTTATCTTTCACCGCCTGCGCTTCCGTTATCGCCTGTTTGATAGCCTGCGGATCGTGGCCGTCGATATCGCCTATGACGTGCCAGTGATAGGCGCGGAAGCGTTCCGCCGTATCATCGGAAAACCAGCCTTCGGTTTTGCCGTCGATGGAGATGCCGTTGTGATCGTAAAAACCGATCAGCTTGCCCAGTCCGAGCGTGCCGGCCAGCGAACAGGCCTCATGGGAGATCCCCTCCATCAAACAGCCATCGCCCATGAACACCCAGGTGTGATGGTCAATGATCTCATGGCCGGGACGATTAAACTGCGCCGCCAGCGTCCGTTCGGCGATGGCCATCCCAACGGCGTTCGCCAGCCCCTGGCCCAGCGGGCCGGTGGTGGTTTCCACCCCAGGGGTATAGCCATGCTCCGGGTGGCCGGGCGTTTTAGAGTGCAGCTGACGGAACTGCTTCAGTTCAGACAGCGGCAGATCGTAGCCGGTCAGGTGCAGCAGACTGTAGAGCAGCATCGACGCGTGGCCGTTGGACAAGATAAAGCGGTCGCGGTCCACCCAGTCAGGGTTCTGCGGATTGTGCTTGAGAAAATCGTTCCACAGCACTTCGGCAATATCAGCCATCCCCATCGGCGCACCGGGATGGCCGGAGTTGGCTTTCTGCACGGCGTCCATACTCAGGGCGCGGATGGCGTTGGCAAGCTCTCTTCGGGACATATTTTTCTCCGTGAGACTAAAGTGACAGTTTGGCGGCAAGCAGATCTTCCAGTTTGCGCTGATCGACGGCGAACAGGCGGATCCCCTCCGCTAGCTTTTCGACCGCCATCGGATCCTGATTATGTTCCCAGCGGAACTCCGCTTCACTGAGCGGCACCGGACGCGGCAGGATCTGGCTGGCAGGGATCAGTTTGCGCACCACCGGGGTATCGCTGGCCTGCAGCTCTTTTAATAAAGGCGGGGCGATGGTCAACCGGTCGCAACCGACCAGCGCCAGGATCTGCTCGGTGCGGCGGAAGCTGGCGCCCATCACGATGGTGTTGTATTTATGCTGTTTGAAATAGTCATAGATATTGCGCACCGATTTCACCCCCGGATCTTCCTCCACCACGTAAGGCTCCAGCGGTTTGCGCGCCTGATACCAGTCATAAATACGCCCAACGAACGGGGAGATGAGATAAACCCCGGCCTCGGCGCAGGCCCGGGCCTGGGCGAAGGAAAACAGCAGCGTCAGGTTGCAGTGGATCCCCTCTTTCTCCAGCACCTCCGCAGCGCGGATCCCCTCCCAGGTGGATGCCAGCTTGATCAGGATCCGCGACTTATCAATGCCCATCTCCTGATACAGCGCCACCAGGTGGCGAGCCTTCTCGATACTTTTCTCGCGGTTGAAGGAGAGCCGGGCGTCCACCTCGGTGGAGACCCGCCCGGGAATGCTTTTGAGGATCTCCGCGCCAAAATTGACCGCCAGCTTATCGCAGGCGTGAGCCACCTGCGCTTCGCGGCCGCCACCCTGTTTTTTGGCCCAGGCGATAGCGTCGTCGATGAGGCCGCTATAGGACGCCAGGCCGGCGGCCTTCAGCAGCAGAGAGGGGTTGGTGGTGGCGTCTTCCGGATGGTAGTGGCGGATGGATTCGATGTCTCCGCTGTCGGCGACCACCGTGGTGAACTGCTTGATGCTGTCTAACTGATTCATGGATAAGTCCTCCTGGAACAAGGTGTTACATGAGTGCTTGCCGGTATACGGTATAAACATTGATGAGGTACATAACCAAAAAGCATAGCAGACAGGGCTATTATTGGCGGCGAATCCGGGTAACATAACCGCTATAAATTGATAACAACAAAATCATAACGATGGCCAGAGTTTGGCGGTGTTCAAAGTTTATCGCCCCGCCAGGAGGGATACTGTCTGCCACTGAAAGGTGAACGACAGGATGGTCATCACGCTTTTCCCCTACGAACGATACGTGAAAGAAAGGAATAGAAAATGGATGAGCAGTTAAAACAGAGCGCCCTCGACTTCCACGAATTTCCGGTTCCCGGAAAAATCCAGGTCTCGCCGACCAAACCTCTCGCCACCCAGCGCGATCTGGCGCTGGCCTACTCGCCGGGCGTCGCAGCCCCCTGCCTGGAAATCGAAAAAGATCCGCTGGCCGCCTACAAATACACTGCCCGTGGCAACCTGGTGGCGGTCGTCTCCAACGGCACCGCGGTGCTGGGGCTCGGCAACATCGGCGCGCTGGCCGGTAAGCCGGTAATGGAGGGCAAAGGCGTCCTGTTTAAGAAATTTGCCGGTATCGATGTGTTTGATATCGAAGTCGATGAGCTGGATCCGGACAAATTCATTAACGTCGTCGCCGCCCTCGAACCAACCTTCGGCGGTATCAACCTGGAAGATATTAAAGCGCCGGAGTGTTTCTACATCGAGCAGCAGCTGCGCGAGCGGATGAATATCCCGGTCTTCCATGACGATCAGCACGGCACGGCGATCATCAGCACCGCGGCGATCCTCAACGGTCTGCGCGTCGTCGAGAAGAATCTGTCCGACGTGCGGATGGTGGTCTCCGGCGCGGGCGCGGCGGCGATCGCCTGTATGAATCTGCTGGTGGCGCTGGGGATGCAAAAGCACAACATCGTGGTCTGCGATTCGAAAGGCGTTATCTATAAAGACCGTGAGCCGAACATGGCGGAAACCAAAGCGGCCTATGCGGTGGAAGACGATGGCAAACGCACCCTCGATGACGTGATCGACGGCGCCGACATTTTCCTCGGCTGCTCCGGTCCGAAAGTGCTGACTCAGGAGATGGTGAAGAAGATGGCGCGGGCGCCGCTGATCCTCGCCCTGGCCAACCCGGAGCCGGAAATCCTGCCGCCGCTGGCGAAGCAGGTCCGCGATGACGCCATCATCTGTACCGGCCGCTCCGACTACCCTAACCAGGTCAACAACGTACTTTGCTTCCCGTTCATCTTCCGCGGCGCGCTGGACGTCGGCGCGACGGCGATCAACGAAGAGATGAAGCTGGCGGCGGTGCATGCGATTGCCGAGCTGGCCCATGCCGAGCAGAGCGAAGCGGTGGCCTCCGCCTACGGCGATCAGGATTTAAGCTTTGGTCCGGACTACATCATTCCGAAACCGTTCGACCCGCGGCTGATCGTCAAGATAGCCCCCGCGGTGGCGAAGGCGGCGATGGACTCCGGTGTGGCGACGCGCCCGATCGCCAATTTTGACGCCTATATCGAGAAGCTGAGCGAGTTCGTCTATAAAACCAACCTGTTTATGAAGCCTATCTTCTCTCAGGCGCGCAAAGAGCCGAAGCGCGTGGTGCTGGCGGAAGGGGAGGAGACTCGGGTGCTGCACGCCACCCAGGAGCTGGTGTCGCTGGGACTGGCCAAACCGATTCTGGTGGGGCGCCCGAGCGTGATTGAAATGCGCATCCAGAAGCTGGGCCTGCAGATCAAGGCCGGCGTTGACTTTGAGATCGTCAATAATGAATCCGACCCGCGGTTTAAAGAGTACTGGAGCGAGTACTACCAGCTGATGAAGCGCCGCGGCATTACCCAGGAGCAGGCGCAGCGGGCGGTGATTAGCAACACCACGGTGATTGGCGCCATCATGGTTCATCGCGGTGAAGCGGATGCGATGATCTGCGGGACTATTGGCGAGTACCACGATCACTACCGCGTGGTGCAGCCGCTGTTTGGCTATCGCGACGGCGTCAGCACCGCCGGGGCGATGAATGCGCTGCTGCTGCCGAGCGGCAACACCTTTATCGCCGATACCTATGTCAATCACGATCCGTCGCCGGAAGAGCTGGCGGAGATCACCCTGATGGCGGCGGAAAGCGTGCGACGCTTTGGTATTGAACCGCGCGTGGCGTTGCTGTCGCACTCCAACTTTGGCTCTGCCGACTGTCCGTCAGCCAGCAAAATGCGTAAAACCCTGGAGCTGGTGAAGGCCCGCGCCCCGGAGCTGATGATCGATGGCGAAATGCATGGCGACGCCGCGCTGGTGGAAAGCATCCGCAACGATCGCATGCCGGACAGCCCGCTGAAGGGGGCGGCCAATATTCTGGTGATGCCGAATATGGAAGCCGCCCGGATCAGCTATAACCTGCTGCGCGTCTCCAGTTCGGAAGGGGTGACCGTCGGGCCGGTGCTGATGGGGGTGGCGAAGCCGGTGCATATCCTGACGCCGATCGCCTCCGTACGCCGGATCGTTAATATGGTGGCGCTGGCGGTTGTTGAAGCGCAAACCGAACCGCTGTAATTTTCTATTTCCCCCGCTAACGCGCGGATCCGTTTCCGCGCGCAATATCAGGCAGGCCGGTGAGTAAAAAACGCTGAGCCTGCCTTTTTAATTCCACCGCAATATTATTTTCTCTCCTGAGTGATCCACTTCACCTTTTAACCCCACTTGCCGAAATTTGTTATTTGCCGCGCTGAAATACCGTCACCATGAGGACAGATTTCAGGGGGCAATCAGTCATGGATAAAGAACGCATTATTCAGGAATTCGTACCAGGCAAACAGGTCACGCTGGCGCATCTGATTGCCCACCCGGGAGCGGAGCTGGCGAAAAAGATCGGCGTACCCGAATCCGGCGCGATCGGCATTATGACGCTGACGCCGGGAGAAACGGCGATGATCGCCGGCGATCTGGCGATGAAGGCCGCCGACGTGCACATCGGTTTTCTCGACCGGTTTAGCGGCGCGCTGGTGATCTACGGCTCGGTCGGCGCGGTGGAGGAGGCGCTTCTGCAGACCATCGGCGGATTAGGCCGCTTATTAAATTATACCTTGTGCGAATTAACGAAAAGTTAATTGAGAGCGACCATGAAGCGTATTGCGATTGTCGGCGCCGTCGGTGCAGGAAAAACCACGTTATTTAATGCCCTGCAGGGGAATTATTCCCTCGCCAGAAAAACGCAGGCGCTGGAATTTAACGATCGTGGCGACATCGATACACCCGGGGAATATTTCAGCCATCCGCGCTGGTATCACGCCTTAATTACCACCTTGCAGGATGTGGACACCCTGATTTATGTCCATGCGGCCAATGATACCGAAAGTCGCCTGCCACCCGGGTTGCTGGATATTGGCAGCCGAAAGCACCTTATCGTGGCGATCAGCAAAACGGATCTGCCGGATGCCAACGTCGCCGCGGTGCGGCAGCTGCTGGACGGGATGGGGTTTCAGGCGCCGGTTTTCGCCCTCAACGGTTGCGATCCGCAAAGCGTTGCGCCGCTGGAAAATTACTTGAGTGAGCTCAGCCAAAAGGAGGAAGGGCCAGGTGAAGAAACTCATTACCGCTAACGATATTCGTGCCGCCCACGCGCGCGGCGAACAGGCGATGTCAGTAGTTCTGCGCGCCAGCATTATCACCCCGGAAGCGCGCGAAGTCGCCGAGCTGCTGGGATTCACTATCACCGAAGACGATGGCGCCGCGCCGGCGGCGACAGCGGCGGACAGCGACAAAACGGAAAGCCAGCGGATCCGCGAAACCATCCTGGCGCAGTTGCCGGAAGGCCAGTTTACCGAAAGCCTGGTGGCGCAGCTGATGGAAAAGGTGATGAAGGAGAAGCAGTCCCTGGAGCAGGAGGCGATGCAGCCGGGATTTGAGGCAGTGACCGGCAAAGGCGGCATCAAAGTGATCGACGGCAGCAGCGTGAAGTTTGGCCGCTTCGACGGCGCCCAGCCGCACTGCGTTGGCTTAACGGACCTGGTGACTGACCAGGATGGCAGCAGCATGGCCGCCGGATTTATGCAGTGGGAGAACGCCTTCTTCCCGTGGACGCTGAACTACGACGAAATCGATATGGTGCTGGAGGGCGAGCTGCATGTGCGCCATCAGGGGGAAACGCTGGTCGCCAAAGCGGGGGACGTCATGTTCATCCCGAAAGGCGCCAGCATCGAATTCGGTACCCCGTCGACGGTGCGCTTCCTGTACGTCGCCTGGCCGGCAAACTGGCAATCGCTATGAACGATTTCATTACCGAAGCGTGGCTCAGAGCGAATCATACGCTCAGCGAAGGCGGTGAAATCCATCTTCCTGCCGATGTCCGCCTGACGCCCTCGGCGAGGGAACTGCTGGAAAGTCGGCATCTGCGGGTCAAATTTCTCGACCGCCAGGGGCGCCTGTTTGTCGAGGATGACGAACAGACGCCGCAGCCGGTGCATGTCCTGACCAGCAGCGACCATCCGCCCCAGGCCTGCTGCGAGCTTTGTCACCAGCCGGTGGGCAAAAAGCCGGACACCTTAACTCATCTGACGGCCGATACCCTGGTGGCGAAAAACGATCCGCGGCTGGCCTTCCGCGCGGTGCTGGACAGCACCATCGCCCTGACGGTGTGGCTGCAAATTGAACTGGCGGAGCCCTGGCAGCCGTGGCTGACGGATATCCGTTCGCGGCTGGGCAACATCATGCGCGCCGATGCGCTGGAGGAACCGCTGGCGGCGCAGTCGATAGCCGGATTCAGCGAGGCGCAGCTGCATCGTCTGTCCCATCAGCCGCTGCGTTACCTGGGTCACGATCACCTGGTGCCGGAGGCCCGCCATGGGCACGATGTCGCGCTGCTTAATTTGCTGCGCAGCAAAGTGCGCGAGGCGGAGGTGACCGCGGCGCAGGTGTTTATTACGCCGCAATTTGCGGTCCAGCGCGCCGATATTATGCAAGCGCTCAACCGCCTTTCCAGCGCGGTCTACGTGATGATGATCCTGGGCGTGACGGATTCGCCGCCAACCCTCAGGCAGCTACAGCAGCAGCTGGGAGGTGAAGATGATCATTGACCAGTGTCGCAAACTGGCGCTGCGCGCCCCCGCCAGGGTGGTGTTCCCGGATGCGCTGGACGTCCGCGTGTTGAAGGCGGCGCATTATCTGCAGCAGCAGGGCCTGGCGCATCCGATCCTCGTCGCCAGCCCCTTCGCGCTGCGGCAGTTCGCCCTTGGCGAACGTCTGCCGCTGACCGGGGTGCAGGTCATCGATCCGCACAGCAACCTGGCGATGCGCGAGGCGTTTGCCGCCGCCTGGCAGGCGCGCGCCGGCGATAAAGCGCCCGCTGACGCGGTCGACAAGCTGGCCGACCCGCTGATGTTCGCCGCGGCGATGGTCAGCGCCGGGCAGGCCGAGGTGTGTATCGCCGGAAATCTCTCGTCAACCGCCAGCGTGCTGCGCGCTGGTCTGCGCCTTATCGGCCTGCAGCCGGGATGTAAAACGCTCTCTTCGCTGTTTCTGATGCTGCCGCAGTATGCCGGACAGCCGCTGGGGTTTGCCGACTGCAGCGTGGTGCCGCAGCCGACCGCGGCGCAGCTGGCGGATATCGCGATTGCCAGCGCCGAGACCTGGCAAGCGATCGCTGGCGAAGCGCCGCGGGTGGCAATGCTGTCCTTCTCGACACACGGCAGCGCCCGGCATCCCTGTGTGGCTAACGTCCAGCAGGCCACGGAGATCGTGCGTCAGCGGGCGCCGCAGCTGATGGTCGATGGCGAGCTGCAGTTTGACGCCGCCTTTGTACCGGACGTCGCTGCGCACAAAGCGCCCGGCAGCCCGCTGCAGGGCCGGGCCAATGTGCTGGTCTTCCCGTCGCTGGAGGCGGGCAACATCGGCTACAAAATCGCCCAGCGGCTGGGCGGATATCGCGCCATCGGGCCGCTGATCCAGGGCCTGGCCGCCCCGCTTCACGACCTCTCGCGAGGCTGTAGCGTAGAGGAAATTATCGAACTGGCGCTGGTGGCGTCGGTACCGCGCCAGACGGACGCAAGCCGGATCCCCGACTCGTCCACGCTGGTTGAATGAATGGTCCCCTTCAGGACCCCTTATGAGAGGAAAACACAATGGAAGCATTAGGAATGATTGAAACCCGGGGCCTGGTTGCACTGATTGAGGCCTCCGACGCCATGGTCAAAGCGGCCCGCGTCAAGCTGGTGGGAGTGAAACAGATCGGCGGGGGCCTGGTGACCGCCATGGTGCGCGGCGATGTCGCGGCGTGCAAAGCTGCGACGGATGCCGGGGCGGCAGCGGCTCAGCGTATCGGTGAGCTGGTCTCTGTACATGTCATCCCGCGCCCGCATGGCGATCTGGAAGAGGTCTTCCCGATTAGCTTCAAGGGCGACAGCAACATCTAACGGGGGAGGGGTGCCGGAAAATTCTGGCCGGATAAGACGCCAGCGCGTCGCTATCCGGCCATGAAAAGGCATGAATGCCGGATGGCGTTGCGCTTTTCCGGCCTGCACATCACACGCGGAGACGGACATGAAGCTGGCTGTGGTAACCGGATATGTGGTCTGCACCGTACGCCATGAAGGTCTGGCCCACGACAAACTGCTGATGGTGGAGATGCTCAATGCCCGCGGCGAGCCCGACGGGCAATGTGCGGTCGCCATCGACAGCATCGGCGCGGGATGCGGAGAGTGGGTACTGCTGGTCAGCGGCAGCTCGGCGCGACAGGCGCACGCACACGGCGCCTCTCCGGTCGATCTGTGCGTGATTGGTATCGTGGATGAGGCTGCGGCCGATGGTCAGGTGCTCTTCCATAAGTAGGGTGAAAAATCATGAATCAACAGGACATTGAACAGGTAGTGAAAGCGGTACTGCTGAAAATGAAAGACAGCAGCCAGCCTGCCGGCACCGTTCATGATATGGGCGTTTTTGCCTCACTGGATGACGCTGTCGCGGCGGCAACGGTGGCCCAGCAGGGATTAAAGCGGGTGGCGATGCGTCAGCAGGTGATTCAGGCCATTCGTGAGGCGGGTGAAAAGTATGCCCGTGAACTGGCGGAGCTTGCGGTGACGGAGACCGGCATGGGACGCGTTGAAGATAAGTTTGCCAAAAACGTGGCGCAGGCGCGCGGCACGCCGGGCGTGGAGTGTCTGACTCCGCAGGTGCTCACCGGCGATAATGGCCTGACGCTGATTGAAAATGCGCCCTGGGGCGTGGTGGCCTCGGTGACGCCGTCCACCAATCCGGCGGCGACGGTGATCAACAACGCCATTAGCCTGATTGCCGCCGGCAACAGCGTGGTCTTCGCCCCCCATCCGGCGGCGAAAAAGGTCTCGCAAAGGGCAATTACCCTGCTTAACCAGGCGGTAGTGGCCGCCGGCGGCCCGGCCAACCTGCTGGTGACCGTGGCGAACCCGGATATCGACACCGCCCAGCGGCTGTTTAAGTACCCTGGCATCGGCCTGCTGGTGGTGACCGGCGGCGAAGCGGTGGTCGAGGCGGCGCGCAAACATACCAACAAACGCCTGATCGCCGCCGGGGCCGGCAACCCGCCGGTGGTGGTGGATGAGACTGCCGATCTACCGCGCGCCGCGCAGGCGATCGTCAAAGGTGCCTCTTTTGATAACAACATTATCTGCGCCGACGAGAAGGTGCTGATCGTGGTCGATAGCGTTGCCGACGAACTGATGCGCCTGATGGAAGGCCAGCAGGCGGTGAAACTCACGGCGGCGCAGGCCGAACAGCTCCAGCCGCTGCTGCTGAAAAATATTGACGAGCGCGGCAAAGGCACGGTCAGCCGCGACTGGGTCGGTCGCGACGCGGGCGAAATCGCCGCGGCGATTGGTCTGCAGGTGCCGGCGCAAACCCGTCTGCTGTTCGTGGAAACCCCCGCCAGCCATCCGTTTGCGGTGACTGAACTGATGATGCCGGTGCTGCCGGTGGTGCGGGTGGCGAACGTCGAGGAGGCCATCGCCCTGGCGGTGCAACTGGAAGGCGGCTGCCACCATACGGCGGCTATGCACTCGAGCAACATCGACAACATGAACCAGATGGCGAACGCCATCGACACCAGCATCTTCGTCAAAAACGGACCGTGCATCGCCGGGCTTGGGCTGGGCGGCGAGGGCTGGACCACCATGACCATCACCACCCCAACCGGGGAAGGGGTGACCAGCGCGCGGACCTTCGTTCGTCTGCGCCGCTGCGTGCTGGTGGATGCGTTTCGAATCGTATAAGGGATGAACATGGCGCACGACGAACAACGCTGGCTTTCGCCGAGACTACAAAAAGCCGCTGCCCTGTGTAACCAGGCGCCCGCCGCCAGCGAGTCGCCGCTGTGGCTGGGCATCGATTTGGGCACCTGCGACGTGGTATCGATGGTGGTTGACCGTGATGGCCAACCGGTTGCGGTATGCCTTGACTGGGCCGACGTGGTGCGCGACGGCATCGTCTGGGATTTTTTTGGCGCCGTCACCCTCGTGCGCCGACATCTTGCGACTCTCGAGCAGCAGCTGGGCTGCCGCTTCACCCATGCGGCGACCTCGTTTCCGCCCGGTACCGAGCCGCGCATTTCGATCAATGTCCTGGAGTCCGCCGGGCTGGAGATCAGTCATGTGCTGGATGAGCCTACCGCGGTGGCCGATCTGCTGCAGCTCGATAACGCCGGGGTGGTGGATATCGGCGGCGGCACCACCGGGATCGCCATCGTTAAACAGGGCAGGGTGACGTATTCGGCGGATGAAGCCACCGGCGGCCACCATATCTCCCTGACTCTGGCCGGGAATCGCGGCATCGGGCTTGAGGAGGCGGAGCAGTACAAGCGCAGCCACGCCGGGGAGATCTGGCCGGTGGTTAAGCCGGTGTACGAGAAGATGGCCGAAATTGTCGCCCGACATATTGCCGGACAAGGGATTGTCGATTTGTGGCTTGCAGGCGGCGCCTGTATGCAGCCGGGCGTGCATGAGCTGTTTCGTCAGCGCTTCCCGGCATTACCGGTGCATTTGCCGCAGCACAGCCTGTTTATGACCCCGCTGGCAATCGCCAACAGCGGGAGGGAAAAAGCGGAGGGGATGTATGCAAGCTGAACTGCAGACGGCGCTGTTCCATGCCTTTGATACGCTGAATCTTCAGCAAATGAAAAGCTTCAACGTTCCGCCGGTGACGCTGCACGGCGTCGGCGCGCTGGCGGCCTGCGGTCCGCAAGCGCAGTCCCGGGGCCTTAGGCATCTGTTTGTCATGGTTGACAGTTTTCTCCATCAGGCGGGAATGACCGCCGGGCTGGAGCGTAGCCTGGCGATGAAAGGGATTGCTATGACTCTCTGGCCCTGTCCCGCCGGCGAACCCTGCGTCACCGATGTCTGCGCCGCCGTCGCCCAGCTGCGGGACGCGCGCTGCGACGGCGTGGTGGCCTTTGGCGGTGGATCGGTACTGGATGCGGCGAAGGCGGTGGCGCTGCTGGTCGCCAATCCTGAGCAGACGCTGGGGGAGATGACGGAGCACAGCGAGTTGCGTCCACGTCTGCCGCTGATCGCGGTGCCGACCACCGCTGGCACCGGGTCTGAAACCACCAATGTGACGGTGATTATCGATGCGGTGAGTGGACGCAAACAGGTGCTGGCGCATGCCTCGCTGATGCCGGATGTGGCGATCCTCGACGCCGCGCTGACCGAAGGCGTCCCGCCGCATATCACGGCAATGACCGGGATTGATGCGCTGACCCACGCCGTCGAGGCCTACAGCGCCCGCCACGCCACGCCGTTTACCGACAGTCTGGCGATGGGGGCGATAGCCATGATCGGCGAGGCGCTGCCGAAAGCGGTGGGCTGCGGTCAGGATCTGGCGGCGCGGGAAAACATGCTGCTGGCTTCCTGCATGGCGGGGATGGCGTTTTCCAGCGCCGGGCTGGGGCTATGCCATGCCATGGCGCATCAGCCGGGGGCGGCGCTGCATATTCCACACGGTCTGGCCAACGCCATGCTGCTGCCAACGGTGATGGAGTTTAACCGCATGGTGCGCCGGGCGCGCTTCAGCCAGATCGGCCGGGCGTTAACCGGCAAGAAAACCGATGACCGCGAGGCTATCGCCGCCGTGCGCGAGCTGATCGCCGAGGTCGGTCTGACGATGCGGCTGACGGAGGCTGGCGCGACGTCCGCGCACTACGCCGCCTGGGCGCAAGCGGCGCAGGAGGACATCTGTTTGCGCACCAATCCACGCACCGCCAGCCGGGAGCAGATTATCGAGCTGTACGCGGCGGCGCGATAAATGCCGATTTTCCCGGAGGCGTGTGGCTGTGGCTTTCCCGGCTCGCGCTGCGCTTAGCCGGGCTACAGGATCACAGCCGTCTGCTATGCCGTAGCCCGGGTAAGGCGTTCACGCCGCGGCCCGGGAAAGTCGCCTGAGTGCGGCTAATGTCCCGGTATTCACAGTATCTACAAATCATAAATGACAGGGAGTAAGGGCTATGGGAATTAACGAAATCATCATGTACATCATGATGTTCTTTATGCTGATTGCCGCCGTGGACAGGATCCTGTCGCAGTTCGGCGGCTCGGCGCGCTTTCTCGGCAAACTGGGGAAAAGCATTGAGGGATCCGGCGGTCAGTTTGAAGAAGGGTTTATGGCGATGGGCGCGCTGGGCCTGGCGATGGTCGGGATGACCGCCCTGGCGCCAGTGCTGGCTCATCTGCTTGGTCCGGTGATTATTCCGCTGTATGAGATGCTCGGCGCCAACCCGTCGATGTTCGCCGGCACGCTGCTGGCGTGCGACATGGGCGGTTTCTTCCTCGCTAAAGAACTCGCGGGCGGCGACGTGGCGGCCTGGATGTACTCAGGCCTGATCCTCGGCTCTATGATGGGGCCGACCATTGTGTTCTCCATTCCGGTGGCGCTCGGCATTATCGAACCAACCGATCGCCGCTGGCTGGCGCTCGGCGTGCTGGCGGGCATTGTCACCATTCCCATCGGCTGTATCGCCGGCGGTCTGGTGGCGATGTATTCCGGGGTGGAGATCAACGGCCAGCCGGTAGCATTTACCTTCGCGCTGATCCTGATGAATATGATCCCGGTGATCATCGTCGCCGTGCTGGTGGCGCTGGGGCTGAAGTTTATTCCGGAAAAAATGATCAACGGCTTCCAGATCTTCGCCAAATTCCTCGTGGCGCTGATCACCATCGGCCTGGCGGCGGCGGTGATCAAGTTCCTGCTCGGCTGGGAGCTGATCCCGGGGCTCGATCCGATCTTTATGGCGCCTGGCGACCAGCCCGGCGAGGTGATGCGCGCCATCGAAGTCATTGGCTCTATCTCCTGCGTGCTGCTCGGCGCTTATCCGATGGTGCTCCTGCTGACCCGCTGGTTTGAAAAGCCGCTGATGCGCGTTGGTAATCTGCTAAAAATCAACAATATGGCTGCCGGCGGCATGGTCGCTACCCTGGCGAACAATATTCCGATGTTCGGCATGATGAAGCAGATGGATACCCGCGGAAAAGTGATCAACTGCGCCTTCTCGGTGTCAGCGGCGTTCGCCCTCGGCGACCATCTCGGTTTTGCGGCGGCCAATATGAACGCCATGATCTTTCCGATGATTGTCGGCAAGCTGGTCGGCGGCATTACCGCGATTGGCGTGGCGATGCTGCTGGTGCCAAAAGATGAAAACGTACCGGCGCCTGCCAACAACGAAGCGGAGGCGCACTCGTGAACACGCGCCAGCTGTTGAGCGTCGGTATTGATATCGGCACCACCACCACGCAGGTGATCTTCTCGCGCCTCGAGCTGGTGAACCGCGCGGCGGTTTCCCAGGTGCCGCGTTATGAATTCATCAAACGCGACATTAGCTGGCAAAGCCCGGTCTTCTTTACGCCGGTTGATAAGCAGGGAGAACTGAAAGAGGCCGAGCTTGAGGCGCTGATTCTGGCTCAGTACCGGGCCGCAGGGATCGCTCCACAAGCGGTGGATTCCGGGGCGATCATCATCACCGGCGAAAGCGCGAAAACCCGCAATGCCCGCCCGGCGGTGATGGCGCTCTCGCAGTCGCTGGGCGATTTTGTCGTCGCCAGCGCCGGGCCGCATCTGGAGTCGGTCATTGCCGGACACGGCGCCGGGGCGCAGACCCTGTCCCGGCAGCGGATGTGCCGGGTGCTCAATATCGATATTGGCGGCGGTACCTCGAACTATGCCCTGTTTGACGCCGGAAACGTCAGCGCCACCGCCTGCCTCAACGTCGGCGGCCGCCTGCTGGAAACCGACGCTCAGGGGCGCGTGGTCCACGCGCACCCGCCGGGGCAGCGGATTGTTGATGCGCTGTTTGGCGCCGGCACTAACGCCCTGGCGCTGACCGCCGGGCAGCTGGCGCAGGTGGCGAGCCGGATGGCGGCGCTGATCGTCGAGGTGATCGACGGCATCCTCTCACCGCTGGCGCAGGGGCTGATGCAAACCGAAGTACTGCCTGCGGGTGTTCAGCCGGAGGTGATTACCCTTTCCGGCGGAGTGGGGGAGTGCTACCGCCATCAGCCCGCCGATCCTTTCTGCTTTTCCGATATCGGGCCGCTGCTGGCCACGGCCCTGCATGAGCATCCGCGCCTGCGTGAGATGAACGTGCAGTTCCCGGCGCAAACCGTGCGCGCCACGGTGATTGGCGCCGGGGCGCATACCCTGTCCCTGTCCGGGAGCACCATCTGGCTGGAGGGGGTTCCATTGCCGCTGCGCAATCTGCCGGTGGCTATCCCGCAGGATGCCGCCGATCTGCCGAACGCCTGGCTCCAGGCGCTGACGCAGCTCGATCTGGCCCCCGAGGCGGACGCTTACGTGCTGGCGCTTCCCGCTTCACTTCCGGTGCGCTACGCCACCTTACTGACCGTAATTGACGCCCTGCTGGCGTTTGTCGCCCGCTTTCCCAATCCCCGTCCACTGCTGCTGGTGGCCGAGCAGGATTTTGGCAAAGCGCTGGGCATGCTGCTGCGGCCACAGCTTCCACACCTTCCGCTGGCGGTCATCGATGAGGTGAGCATCCGGGCGGGAGACTATATCGACATTGGTACGCCTCTTTTTGGCGGATCGGTTGTGCCGGTGACGGTGAAATCACTCGCATTTCCTTCCTGAGGGAACGACTTATGAAACTAAAGACCACATTGTTCGGCAATGTTTATCAGTTTAAGGATGTAAAAGAGGTGCTGGCGAAAGCCAACGAACTGCGTTCGGGGGATGTGCTGGCGGGGGTAGCGGCGGAGAGTTCGCAGCAGCGCGTGGCCGCCAAGCAGGTGCTCTCCGATATGACGGTAGCCGATATCCGTAATAACCCAGTGATCCCGTATGAGGAGGACTGCGTTACGCGCCTGATCCAGGATGACGTGAACGAAACCGCCTATCAGCGGATTAAACACTGGACCATCAGCGACCTGCGGGAATACGTGCTCAACGACGAGGTCACCAGCGACGATATCGCCTTTGTCCGCAAAGGGCTGACCTCCGAGGTGGTGGCTGCGGTGGCCAAGATCTGCTCCAACGCCGATCTGATCTACGGCGGTAAAAAAATGCCGGTGATCAAAAAAGCCAATACCACCATCGGTCTGCCGGGGACCTTTAGCTGCCGCCTGCAGCCGAACGATACCCGCGACGACGTGCAGAGTATTGCCGCGCAAATCTATGAAGGGCTCTCCTTCGGCGCGGGCGACGCGGTGATTGGCGTCAACCCGGTCACTGACGACGTGGAGAACCTGAGCCGGGTGCTGGATACGGTGTACGGGGTGATCGACAAGTTTAACATCCCGACCCAGGGCTGCGTGCTGGCGCACGTCACCACCCAGATTGAAGCCATCCGCCGCGGCGCGCCGGGGGGGCTTATCTTCCAGAGCATCTGCGGCAGTGAAAAAGGGCTTAAAGAGTTCGGCGTCGAGCTGGCGATGCTCGATGAAGCGCGGGCGGTGGGGGCGGAGTTTAACCGCATCGCCGGGGAGAACTGTCTTTACTTTGAAACCGGGCAGGGCTCGGCGCTTTCCGCGGGCGCTAACTTCGGCGCCGACCAGGTGACCATGGAAGCGCGTAACTATGGCCTGGCGCGGCACTACGATCCGTTCCTCGTCAACACCGTGGTGGGCTTTATCGGGCCGGAGTATCTCTATAACGACCGGCAAATCATTCGCGCCGGACTGGAAGACCACTTTATGGGCAAGCTGAGCGGCATCTCAATGGGCTGCGACTGCTGCTATACCAACCATGCCGATGCCGACCAGAACCTCAACGAAAACCTGATGATCCTGCTGGCGACCGCAGGCTGCAACTACATCATGGGCATGCCGCTCGGCGACGACATCATGCTCAACTACCAGACCACCGCCTTCCACGATACCGCGACCGTGCGCCAGCTGCTGGGCCTGCGGCCGTCGCCGGAGTTTGAACGCTGGCTGGAAACGATGGGCATTATGGCAAATGGTCGCCTGACCAAACGGGCGGGCGATCCGTCACTGTTCTTCTGATGACGCGGGGATGACACATCATGGATCAAAAACAGATTGAAGACATTGTACGCAGCGTAATGGCGTCGATGGGACAACCACAGTCGCAGCCGCAGGCCCCCGCAGCGTCGACGCCGGCCTGCCATGCCGCCTGCGCCAGCGAAGCGGTGGTGGAAAGCTGCACGCTGGACCTGGGCTCAGCGGAAGCGAAAGCCTGGATTGGGGTACAACATCCGCACCGCGCCGAAGTACTGACTGAACTGAAACGCAGTACCGCGGCGCGCGTTTGCACCGGCCGCGCCGGCCCGCGTCCGCGCACTCAGGCGCTGCTGCGCTTCCTGGCCGATCACTCGCGCTCGAAAGACACGGTGCTCAAAGAGGTGCCGGAAGCGTGGGTGAAAGCGCAGGGGCTGCTGGAAGTGCGTTCCGAGATTAGCGATAAGAACCTCTACCTCACGCGTCCGGATATGGGCCGTCGCCTCAGTCCGGAAGCGATTGATGCGCTGAAGGCGCAGTGCGTGATGGATCCGGATGTGCAGGTGGTGGTGTCCGATGGCCTGTCGACGGATGCCATCACCGCCAACTACGAAGAGATCCTGCCGCCGCTGCTTGCGGGCCTGAAACAGGCGGGTCTGAAGGTCGGGACGCCGTTCTTCGTGCGCTATGGCCGCGTCAAGATTGAAGATCAGATCGGCGAGATCCTCGGCGCGAAGGTGGTGATCCTGCTGGTTGGCGAGCGCCCGGGGCTCGGCCAGTCGGAGAGCCTCTCCTGCTACGCGGTGTACTCCCCGCGGGTGGCGACCACCGTCGAGGCCGACCGGACCTGTATCTCCAATATCCACCAGGGTGGCACCCCGCCGGTAGAAGCCGCCGCGGTGATCGTGGATTTAGCCAAACGCATGCTGGAGCAGAAAGCCTCCGGCATCAACATGAGCCGTTAAGGAGGCATCATGCCAGCATTAGATTTGATTCGACCCTCGGTTACCGCGATGCGCGTGATTGCCTCGGTGAATGACGGTTTCGCGCGCGAGCTTAAATTACCGTCGCATATACGTAGCCTCGGACTCATCACGGCAGATTCTGACGATGTGACGTATATTGCCGCCGACGAAGCGACAAAGCAGGCGATGGTGGAGGTGGTCTATGGCCGCTCCCTCTACGCCGGCGCGGCCCATGGTCCGTCGCCTACCGCCGGCGAAGTACTGATCATGCTTGGCGGCCCGAACCCGGCGGAAGTTCGCGCCGGGCTGGATGCCATGATGGCGCATATTGAAGGTGGGGCGGCATTCCAGTGGGCTAACGACGCGCAAGATACCGCCTTTCTGGCGCACGTGGTGTCGCGTACCGGCTCTTATCTTTCATCGGCCGCTGGCATCGCGTTGGGCGATCCGATCGCTTATCTGGTGGCGCCGCCGCTGGAGGCGACGTTTGGTATCGATGCGGCGATGAAGTCGGCCGACGTTCAGCTGGTGACCTACGTCCCGCCGCCATCGGAAACCAACTATTCGGCCGCCTTTTTGACGGGAAGCCAGGCCGCCTGTAAAGCCGCCTGCAATGCCTTTACCGATGCCGTTCTCGATATTGCCCGTCATCCTGTACAGCGTGCGTAATGGAGGGAGCGATGATCAATGCGCTGGGATTGCTCGAAGTGGAGGGCATGGTCGCGGCTATAGACGCTGCGGATGCCATGCTTAAGGCGGCCAATGTGCGCCTGCTCAGTCATGAAGTGCTCGACCCGGGCAGGTTAACGCTGGTGGTGGAGGGCGACCTGGCGGCCTGCCGCGCCGCGCTGGATGCCGGGTCCGCCGCTGCCCGGCGGACCGGCTGCGTGATCAGCCGTCGGGAAATTGGCCGCCCGGAAGAGGATACCCAGCGGCTGATCGGCGGGTTTTCAGCCACCGCCGCCAGCGCCCATGCCGCCTGCTGACCCGGCTTCATCGGAAGCCTTACTGACGCTGCTGGCTTCAGTTCGTCAGGGCATGACGGCCGGCGAGGTCGCCGCGCATTTTGCCTGGCCGCTGGATAAGGCCCGCCAGGCGCTGGAGCAGCTCTTTTCCGCAGGGACGCTACGAAAACGCAGTAGCCGCTATCGTCTCAAAAATCCATAACCTGTCGGAGGTGCCGGGAGCGGCTTGCCCCCGGCTTTAACGATTATGAAAAAGCGTCGTTCTGCAAATTTGCACCATCTCTGTTGCGAGGCGTTGCCGGAAGACACCAGGCTGACGCCTCAGGTTGAAATTGACAATATTCATCAACGACACACAACCGATGTGTATGAGCACGCCCTGACCATTACCGCCTGGCAACAGATCTACGATCAGCTGCATCCGGGGCAGTTTCGCGGCGAGTTTACCGAAATCCTGCTCGATGAGATCCAGGTCTTCCGCGAATATACCGGGCTGGCGCTGCGCCAGTCCTGCCTGGTCTGGCCGAACTCCTTCTGGTTTGGCATTCCGGCGACCCGGGGAGAACAAGGTTTTATCGGCTCGCAGTGTCTGGGCCGGGCAGAAATCGCCACCCGTCCCGGCGGTACGGAGTTCGAGCTCAGCACGCCGGATGATTACACCATTCTCGGGGTAGTGATTTCGCAGGAGGTGATTGCGCGTCACGCCAGTTTCCTGCACCACCCGGAGCGAGTGCTACATATGCTACGCAACCAGTCAGCGCTGGCGGTCCGCGAGCCGCATAAGGCCGCGCTGTGGGGGTTTGTCCAGCAGGCGCTGGCCACCTTTAGCGAGCATCCGGATACCCTTCATCAGCCGGCCGTGCGTAAAGTCCTGCGGGATAATCTGTTGCTGGCGATGGGCACGATGCTGGAAGAAGCGCAGCCGATGGTAAGTGCAGAGAGCGTCAGCCACCAGAGCTACCGCCGCCTGCTGGCGCAGGCGCGCGAATATGTGCTGGAAAACAGCGCGGAGCCGTTAACCGTTCTCGATCTGTGCCAGCAGCTGTACGTCAGCCGTCGCACCTTGCAAAACGCCTTCCATGCGATACTGGGGATTGGTCCTAACGCCTGGCTCAAACGGATCCGCCTGAACGCCGTGCGTCGGGAGCTGATAAGCCCCTGGTCAGAGCGCGAGACGGTCAAGGAGGCGGCCATGCAGTGGGGATTCTGGCATTTGGGGCAGTTCGCCACCGACTATCAGCAGCTGTTTGCTGAGAAACCGTCGATGACGCTGCACCATCGCCTGCGCCAGTGGGTGTGAGGGAAGAGACTCCGCTACCGGGTGGCCAGCCGCCATCCGGCCGTTACAGCCAGTCGCGCACCTGAATAAACTCGCTCAGCGCCGCCTCGGGGCTGCCGGGCTCGGGCTGATAATCATATTCCCAGCGCACCAGCGGCGGCATCGACATCAGAATCGACTCCGTACGCCCGCCGGTCTGCAGGCCGAACAGGGTGCCGCGGTCCCAGACCAGATTGAACTCGACATAGCGGCCGCGACGGTAGAGTTGAAAGTGGCGCTCGCGTTCGCCGTACGGCGTGGCTTTCCGGCGTTCGACGATAGGTAAATAGGCGTCAGCATAGCCGTTCCCGACCGCCTGCATAAAGGCGAAGCAGTGGTCAAAATCCGGGGTGTTCAGG